>CAYPAE010000033.1:0-10764 GCA_964408595.1 uncultured Gemmatimonadaceae bacterium
ACCCTTCCCTGCCCGAGGTGGCGTTCATCGGGCGGTCCAATGTCGGCAAGTCGAGCCTGTTCAACGCCCTGGTGGGCAAGCCCGGGCTGGCGCGGGTCAGCGGGGCCCCGGGGAAGACGACGCTGCTCAACGCCTTCCGGCTTCCCGACTTCTATCTGGTGGACCTGCCGGGTTACGGGTTCGCCCGCGCGGGGAAGGCGGCCCGGGCGGGGTACCGCCGGCTGGTGACCCGGTACCTGGGTGAGCGGCCATCGCTCGCGGGCGTGGTCTGGCTGCTCGACGTCCGGCACGATCCATCCAGGGACGACCTCGAGATCCAGCGCCTCCTGATCGAGAGCGGCCGCCCGGTGCTCGCCGCCCTCACCAAGTCGGACAAGCTGACCCGGACGGCGGGCCTCGCCCGCACCCGCGCGCTCGCCGCGGCACTGGGGTTGCACGAGGACCAGGTGCAGCTCACCAGCGCCAAGTCCGGGCAGGGGATCGCGGAGCTGGGACAGAGCATACTCGCCACTGTCGGAGGGAAGCGATGAGGACGACCGCGCTGCTGGGATGGGCCTGGGCGGTCCTGGCGGCGGCACCGGCGCTGGCGCAGGACGGCCGGGGCGCCCTGGACCCCCTCCCGCCGCCTGGGTACGGCTCGCTCACCCAGAGCGACCTGGCGCTCCGGGTGCGGAGCGACGAGCTCGAGGTCCGGCTGGTGCCGCTCGACGAGCGGGTCACCCGCCTCCTCGCCAGGGACTCCTACCAGTCGCTCCAGAGCCTGGTCCATTCCCGCCGCTCTTCGATCGACTCGTTGGCGAAGCTCTCGGGAATCAGCGCGCCGGGCCTCGCCCTGGTGACCTTCTTCGGCGGACGCGAGGGGGCACGGTTCGATCCGCAGACCCTCACCCTCGTGATCCGGAACGGGGTCCTTCGGCCGCGCGGGATCGTGCCGTTCAGCCCCCGCTTCACCTCGCAGCAGCTCAACGTGCGGGAACAGGTGAGCGCGATCTTCCTCTTCGACGAGCTGCTGCCGGTGACCGACGACTTCAGCTTCTCCTATCAGGGCCGCAACTCGGAGGACTGGCAGAACAAGCAGCGGCTCCTCGACCGCGAGCGCGGTCGGGTGGCCGCCCGCTCGCGGGTGACCCGTCCGGACAGCGGCGGCGCCGCCCAGCGCTGAGGAAGGCGGCCCGGCGGCTTGCCTGCCAATCTCCACCCGGGGAGATTTCGGTGGTCCCGCGGCGCCCCGCGCCGCATTTACCGCCCGGAGCCCAAATGCCGCATCTGCCGTTGCGTACGGTCACATTGCCCGACGCGACGAACCGGGTCTACGACGCCTGGCTCGCCGAGATCGAGGGCCGGCTGGCCGAGCCCGGCGCCGACTGGTCGCGGCTGACGCGGGACGTCCTCTACCAGCTCTACTACCCGGGCTTCGGCGACTACGACGAGCGGTTGGCCGACCCGCGGACGTCCCCAGCGGCGCGCATCGCGCTGCTCTCGCTCGACCCCCGCAACATCACCCTCGAGCCCGAGTACTACGCCGACGTGGACCAGGCCCGCTTCGCCCGGGGGAAGCCGCTCCTCTGGCTCTGGTACAGCTTCGACCGGTCGCCGCTCGGCGGGCAGAACGTCCACCTCGGCGTGCGCTTCCGCCGGCTCCTCGCGCCCCATCTCTTCGCGCGCTGCGGGCGGAACTTCAAGTGCTTCCAGTTCACCGAGTTCTCCTACGGCTACAACCTCGAGGTGGGCGACGACGTCGTGGTCCACCGCTACGTCCTGCTGGATGACCGCGGCGGGATCACGCTGGGGAACCGGGTGAGCATCTCGGACTACGCCAACATCTACAGCCACACCCACAGCATCGTGGATCAGAAGGACGTCACCAACGCACCCACGGTCCTGGAGGACGACGTGCGCATCACCTACCACGCCACGGTGCTGGCCGGCGTGCGGGTGGGGCGCAACGCGATGGTGGGGGCGAAGGCCGTCGCCACCAAGGACGTGAGGCCCTATCACGTCAACGTGGGCATCCCCGCGAAGTCCATCCGGATCAAGCCCAACGCCCCGCCGGAGGCATACGTCACCGAGCGGGTGGCCCGGCGCGAGCCGAAGGAGCCCTAGCCCTGGCCCGACCGCGAGAGCGCTGGTACCTCTCCCCCTCCGCCATCGCCGCCTGGGCGCTCCTCGCGAGCGCCCTCGTCGCCTCGGCACTCGGCGGCATGCCGAGCGTGCTTGCGCTGGCCGCGGGGGGCGCCGGCGCGCTGATCGTGCTGCTGGCCGCCTGGCGCCGCGAGTGGGAGGTCCCGCTCCACGCCATCGCGGTCAGCCTCCTCGGCGTGGTCGTCTGGTTGGCGGACGACCGCATCTGGTGGCTCGCGCTCCTCGCCGTGATCACCATCTCGGCGAGCTTCTGGGTGGCGATCGCCCGCGGGCGCCGGCGGGTTCGCGAGGCGGAGAGCAAGACCGACGCGCTCGCGAGCCAGCTCGACCGGCGGATCAGCGAGCTGTTCTCGCTCCAGGAGCTGAGCTATGTCCTCTCCGAGTCCATCCAGCTCGACCGGATCGTGGACCAGGTCGCCCGCTACGCCGGCCGCTTCCTCCAGACCGACGGCGCGATCGTGGTGCTGGCGGACGACGACCGTGGGCGGAGTCTCGGCGTCGTGGCCGCCACGGGCACGCTGGAGGCTCTCCAGGGCCGGAAGGCGGAGGAGAACGACGCGGGGCTGGTCCAGTTCGCCATCAGCCGCGAGCGGATCGAGGTGGCGCAGGGCGTCGGGACGCCGACGGTGAACCTCATCGCGGGGATGACGGTGCGCTCCGCCGCCGTCGCCCCGCTCCGCTCTCAGGGTGTCACCATGGGTGCGCTCGCGGTGGCGGACCGGCAGGGAGGCCCCTTCACCACCGAGGACCTCTGGCTGCTCTCCACCCTCGCGACCAACGCGTCCGTGGTGCTCGCCAACAGCCGGCTCTACGAGATCGTGCGCCGGAGCAAGGAGGAGTGGGAGACCGCCTTCAACGCGCTCACCGAGGGCATCGCGGTGGTGGGCCCCGCCGGCGCTGTCCTCCGCGCCAACCGGGCGCTGGCCGCGCTCGCCGAGCTCAGCGAGGGCGAGCTGGTCGGGCGGGGCTTCTGCGAGACCCTGTTCGGCAGCTCCGAGGCCGTGGAGGAGCTGATCAGGGCCGCCTATCGCCGCCAGCGGACCGCGCCCCTGGTGGTGCGACTGGAGCGGACCCAGCGCGTCCTCCGCCTCACCGCCGCGCCGTTCGCCGACCAGCCGGGGCGGCCCGCCTCCGCGGGCACCGGCCCGGTCGTCATTCTGGTCGAGGACGTGACCGAGCAGCGCATCCTCGAGGCCCAGCTCATCCAGAACGACAAGATGGCCTCCATCGGCCAGCTGGTGTCCGGCGTGGCCCACGAGCTGAACAATCCGCTCACCTCGATCGCGGGGCTCACCGAGCTGCTTCTCGAGCGGGAGCGGCACCCCGATTTCCCGCACGAGCACCTGCGGGTGATTCACGATCAGGCGGAGCGCGCCGGCCGGATCGTGCGGAACCTGCTGACCTTCGCTCGGAAGGGCGTGGCGGAGAAGACGGCGGTGGACCTGAACGACGTGGCCGCGCGCACGTCGCTGCTCATCGTCTACGAGCTCCAGCTGCACGGCATCGACCTGGAGTCCGAGCTGAGCCCGGAGCCGGTCGTCGTCCTGGGCGACCGCTACGAGCTCCAGCAGGTGCTGCTGAACCTGGTGAACAACGCGGTGCACGCGGTGAGTCAGCTCGAGTCAGGCCGCCTGCGACGGATCCGGCTGGAGACCGCGCTGCAGAATGGAACCGCCGTGCTCCGGGTGCGCGACTCCGGGCCGGGCGTGCCGCCGCACCTCATCTCCTATCTCTTCACGCCGTTCTTCACCACCAAGGCGCCGGGCGAGGGGACCGGGTTGGGGCTGTCACTGAGCTATGGGTTGGTGAAGGCGCACGGAGGGATTCTGGCCTACGAGGCGCCGCCGGAGGGCGGCGCGGAGTTCCGGATCAGCCTCCCGGCGTACCAGGCGCCGGACGTCGTGGAGCGCCGCCAGGCCGCGCGGCCGGCGGGCCACCGGATCCTGGTGGTGGACGACGATCCTGCGGTGCACCGCCTGGTGAGCGCGCTCTTCACGCCGCAGGGCCACGTGGTGGAGGCGGTGCGCTCCGGGAGTCAGGGTCTCCGGATGCTGAAGGATCGCCACTTCGATCTCATCGTCGCCGACGCGATGGCGTCCGTCGGCCCGTCGGAGCTGTTCGTGCAGGCGCTCGCGACCCACCGTCCCGAGACCTGCGCGCGGCTCGTCCTCGGCGACTCGGGCAACGGCGACCTCCCGGAGCGCGCGCTCGACTTCGGCGCCCGCCGGGCCCGAAAGCCGTTCAGCCTGCGCGATCTCAACGCGCTGGCCGAGGAGATCTTCGCTAGTAGCCCGCCGCGCTCGCCGGCCGCCAGGGAAGAACGCTGATCCGCCCCTTCACCCGCGCGGACGCCGCCGCGGCGTCGGCCGTGGCCCAGTAGTTCCCTCCGGCGGCCAGGTCCGGCGCCTCGATGAACCATCCGCTGGCGCGAAGGAAGACGTTGCCGGTGACCTCGGTCCCGTGCCCGGCGTTGTCGATCACCAGACCGTCCACCAATCCGTCGAGCAGATTCCCCCGGACCCGGCTGCCGCTGGTTTCCTGAAGCACGATTCCCTGCTCCGCCCCGCCGACCACGTTGTCGTCTATCCGGTGGCCGCGGCTGGGGGACCCGCCCCCCTTCGGCGCCGTGACCATGATCCCGATCCGACCGCCGAGGAGCACGTTCGCCTCGAGGGTGTTGTCGCTGCCGTGCTCCAGCACGATCCCGGCGATGCGTGAGCCGATCACGGTGTTCGCCCGCACCACACTGCCGCTCAGGTGGTCGAGACGGAACCCGTAGGCCGCGCTGTCGCCGCGATTCTCGAGGAAGGTGATGCTCCAGGTGTGGCTGGCGACGAACGCCGTGCCGGTGGCGGAGGCGTCGTTGCGGTAGACCAGGTTGCCGATCGAAGGCCGGGTGAGCGGCTGCTGGCCGCTGATGCGGAGGCCCGCGCTCGAGGCGGTGAGATCGTTCTCCGAGATCGTGTTCGAGTCGCTCCCCTCGCGAAGCAGGATCGCGGCCGCGCCGCAGTCCACCGTGGGCGGCGCGCACCGCACCGTGTGGTGGATCCGGTTCCTGGCCAGCACGTTGCGCGACGAGTGCCAGAGGTTGATCCCCCAGCCGGAATTGCCGGTCAGCTCGTTGTCGGCGAGGTAGCTCTCCCGCGCATCGATGAGACCGATGGCGTTCTGGGCGGACCTCGCCGTCACCCCGGTGACGGTCGCTCCGACGGTGCGAACCAGCACCAGGCCGGATCCCGACCCGGTGAACGCCGCGAGCCGGAGCGGGTCGAGGCGGTCGGCGGTGTCGGGCTGGGCGGCGGTGGAGTGGAGCGGGGCGCTCCGGCTTCCCGAGAGGTCCGCCCCCGTGATGCGGTGTCCCCGTCCCCCCTCGATGCGAAGGCCGATGCGATAGCCTCTGATCGTGCCCCCGAGCACCGAGACGCCGTCCACGTCCTTGCTGGTGACCCCCACGCCCGCGAATCGGGCGGGCACCGAGTCACCGCTCTCCAGCACCACGCCGGTGAGATCGATCCGGGTTCCCGACGCGGCCGCGACGATCACCCCGCGCTCCTTGGGATCCGCGATGCGATAGCGGCCGGGGCAGATCCGCACCTCGCCCTGCACCTGGGTGCCGGCGCGGGATGGGCGAACGCACGGCGCGGCGGCCCCATTGGCGGCGGTGGCGGCCGATGTCAGCAGCAGGGCGAGCGACAGAAGCAGCGTCATGGCCGAACCGGATACCCTCGCTCGCGGAGGAACGCGCGCGCCTCGGGAAGCGACGAGCCGCGAAAGTGGAAGATCGTGGCGGCGAGCACGCCGTGCGCGCCCGCCTCGAGCGCCTCGGCCAGGTGGCCGAGATTGCCGGCGCCACCCGAGGCGATGATGGGAATGGTGACCGCGGCCGCGGCGGCGCGGAGCAGATCGAGGTCGTAGCCGGCTTCGGTCCCGTCGCGATCCATCGAGGTGAGCAGGATCTCGCCGGCACCCAGCGCCTCGAGCTCCCGCATCCAGGCCACGGCCTCGAGCGAGGTCACCTCCCGCCCGCCGTTCACCACGACCGTGAACCTGCCGTTGATCCGCTTCACGTCCACCGCGGCCACGGCGCACTGGCTTCCGAAGCTCTCCGCCAGCCGGGAGACCAGCGATGGATCGCGCACCGCCGCGGTGTTCACCGAGACCTTGTCGGCGCCCGCGCGGAGCGCCGCTCCCGCGTCGGCCACCGAGCGGATGCCGCCACCCACCGTGAAGGGGATGAAGATCGAGTCCGCGACCCGGGCCACCATCTCCAGCGTGGTGCGGCGCTCGTCGGGACTGGCGGAGATATCGAGAAACACCAGCTCGTCGGCGCCTTCGGCGTCGTAGCGGGCCGCCTGCTCCACCGGATCGCCCGCGTCGCGCAACGACTCGAAATGGACCCCCTTCACCACCCTGCCGCCCGCGACGTCGAGACAGGGGATGATGCGCCGGGCTAGCATACCCAGAGCACGTCCTCGACCGCGCCCGCGTGTCCCGAACCGAGGAGGACGACGGCATCCTCCAGCGCCCGGCGCTCCCGCGGCCAGGCGAAGCGGGCGCCCGCCTCCGCCGGCGCCAGCCACTCGTGGCGATCGTGCTCGGGGCCGAGCCGCACCGCGGCGTCCGCCGGCACGAAGGCGACGAAGACCGGCACCAGCGCCACCTCGTCCAGCCGATGCTGGTAGAAGGTCTCGACCCGGCTCAGGTTGTAGAGCCGCTCGGGCGAGAGGCCGGTCTCTTCCTCCAGCTCCCGCCCGGCCGCCTGCCAGGGACGCTCGCCCTCCTCGATGTGGCCGTGCACCGCCTCCCACGAGCCCGGACACCGGCCGCCCGGCGCGCGCCGGAGGGTGAGGCACTCGAGTCCGCCGCTCCCCCGTCGAAGGACGTAGACGTCCACCAGCGACACCCGGACCGAGGTCATGGATTCCACCGGGCGAAGGCGTCGAGCAGCTCGATTCCGGCGCGCTGTGACTTCTCCGGGTGAAACTGCGCGCCGATCACCGTCCCGCGGCCGACCAGCGTCGGGAACACGGCGTCGTACTCGCCGGTGCCGAGCACCGCGTCGGCCGGGATGTCGCTCGGATGGTAGCTGTGCACGTGGTAGAAGAACCGGGGCTCCTCGCCGAACAGCGGCCCCAGCATCGCGTGGCGCCGGCCCGCCTCGGTCAGGTCCACGCGGGCCCAGCCGACGTGCGGCACGTGCAACGCGGTGACGAAGCGGCACACCCGCCCGGGAAGGAGACCGAGCCCGCGGGCGTCCGCCGCCTCCTCGCTGGTCTCGAACAGGAGCTGGAGCCCCAGGCAGATCCCCATCACCGGCCGGCCCGCGCCGGCGACCTCGCGCACGGCGTCGCCCAGCCCGGTGCCCGCGAGGTTCCGCGAGCCCTGACCGAAGTTGCCGACGCCGGGCACCAGGACCCGGTCGGCGACCCGCACCTCGTCGGGGTCGGTCGTGAGCGTGGCCCCGTGGCCGCCGGCCTCGAGCGCGCGCACCACGCTCCTCAGGTTGTTGACCCCGTAGTCCACCACCGCGATCACAGCGTCCCCTTGGTGGATGGCACACCCGCCACCCGCGGATCGATGGACGTGGCCGCGTCCAGCGCCCGCGCGAACGCCTTGAAGGCGGCCTCGACGATGTGGTGCGGATTGTCGCCCCGGACCAGGTCGATGTGCGCGGTGAGCCCGGCGTTGAGCACGAGCGCGCGGAAGAACTCGGGCGTCAGGAAGACGTCGTAGTCCCCCAACATCTGCCACTTGGAAATCTCGACCTCGTAGTGGATGTACGGGCGGCCCGAGACGTCCACGACGGCGCGCACCAGGGCGTCGTCGAGCGGAACCAGCGCGTCGCCGTAGCGCCGGATTCCGGCCCGGTCGCCCAGCGCGCGGGCGATGGCCGCGCCGATCGCGATGCCGGTATCCTCGACGGTGTGGTGCCCGTCCACATGCAGGTCCCCCTGCGCCTCGACCGTCAGGTCGAGGAGCCCGTGACGCGCGAGCGCCTCGAGCATGTGATCGAAGAAGCCGATGCCGGTCTTCACCGTCGCCTCTCCCCGGCCGTCGAGGGCGACGCGGACGAAGAGGTCGGTCTCCTTGGTCGTGCGCCGGATCTCGCCCACCCGCGGTGTCACCGGGCCTCCGAGTCGGTTGCGAGGATCTCCTTGAGCGCCGCCAGCACCGCCTCCATGTCGTCCTCCGTCCCGATCGAGATCCGCAGGCATTCGGACAGGTCGGCGCTGTTCGAGACGTCGCGGACCAGGATGCCGTACTCGTCGTACAACCGATGGAAGACCTCGCTCGCCGGCCGGGCCCGGCAGCGGATCAGCACGAAGTTCGCCGCGGTCGGGACGACCTCGATCCCCGGAATCCGTGCCAGCCGGGGGAGGAATCGGTCGCGGGTCTCGACCACCGCCCGGGTGCGGGCGGCGAAGAGGGCGGCGTGGTCCAGCGCGACTTCGGCGGCGGCGAGGGTCACCAGGTTCACGTTGTAGGGGAGCTTCCCCTTGGCCAGCTCGCGCGCCACCTCCGGGTGCGCGAGCGCGAGCCCGAAGCGAAGCCCCGCCATCCCCATCGCCTTGGAGAAGGTGCGGAGGACCACCACCCGGGAGGTCCGGCGCAGGAGCGGAATGGCGGTGGGCCCGCCGAAGTCCTGGTAGGCCTCGTCGCAGAGGACCAACGCGCCGGTCTCGGCGACGATCCGCTCGACCGCGCCGTCGGGGAGCGCCGACCCGGTGGGGTTGTTGGGCGAGTTGAGCACGATCACTCTCGCCCGCTCGCGCACCGCGGTCTCCACGATCCGGTCCACCTCGAACTCGAACCCGGGGCCGAGCGGCACCGGGACGTAGCGCCCGCCCAGCACACCGGTGAGGAGCCGGTAGAGCGAGAACGTCGGCGCCGGCGCGACGACGGCCTCGCCCTCGCCGAGCACGACCGCGAGCGTCGCCTGGATCAGCTCGTTGGAGCCGTTCCCGACGACCACGCCGTCGGGAACCCACCCGTAGTGCGCCGCGAGCCGCTCGAGCAGCCGCGCCGGCACGAACTCGGGGTAGCGCTGCCACGGCGCCGACGCCGCGCGGTCGAGTACCGCGTGCTTCAGGTCCGGCGGGAGGTCCTGCGGGCACTCGTTCTGATTGAGCTTCCGGCGCGCGACCGGGGACCGCAGGGTATAGCCCGCCTGGGCCCGTACGCCGGGCTTCACCAGCGCGAGTCCCTCGGCGCCGTCGGGGAGGGCGCCCCCCGGGCCGGTGGAGTCGCGAGCGATCGGTCGGACGGGGGTGGAGGGAGTGGCGGGTGTCGGCGGCCGGCTCAAGCGCGGTGGCGGCCCAGGACCGCCTCGAGCCGTGCGGACAGGGCGCGGGCCCGGAACGGCTTGGTGATGAAGTCGTCGGCGCCCAGCTCGAACACGCGCACCTCGTTGTCCTCGTCGCCCTTGGCGGTGAGGACCATGACCGGGATGGAGCGGGTGGCCGGCCGGGAGCGGAGCTGCGTCAACACGCTGTAGCCGTCGAGCCCGGGGAGGTTGAGGTCGAGAATGATGACGTCGGGCGCGAACCGGTCCACCTGGTCGAGCGCCTGCACCCCGTCCCGCGCCTCGGCCACGGTGTAGCCGTCGCGCTCCAGGAGATCCTTCATGACCCGCCGGAGCTGGTCTTCGTCCTCCACCAGGAGCACGCAGGTGCCCGTGCCGCGTCCAACCGGGCCCGCGACATCGCCGGTCGAGGCGTCGTCCACCAGCTCGAGCGCCTCGCCGAAATCGAGCGAGGCACCCGCCGTGGTCGCCGCGGGCGCGAGTGGTGGAGGCGCGGGTGGGGCCGCGGGCGGGGCGGCGGCCGTTCGCGCGCGGCCGGACGGCCGCTCGTGAGGTGCCCGCGCGCCGTCGTCCTCCTCCCGGGGCGGGTCGGTGACCCGGAGCAGCTCCTCGAGGCTCGAGTCGCCGGCCAGGACGTGCCTGAGGCCGCTGTCGAACAGCGAGCGCATCCCGTTGGCCCTGGCGCCGTCGGCGATCAGATCGGCGGTGGCCCCCTGCCCGATCCGCCGCTCCAGATCGGAGTTCATGGTGAGGACTTCCATGATGCTGAAGCGGCCGCGAAAGCCGGTCATGGCGCAGTCGGGGCAGCCCACCCCGCGGAACAACTTGGTCCCGGGCGGGACGAAGCGCGCGACCCGCTCCGGGAGCGGCTCCTCGCTCGGCTCCACGCAGACCTTACACAGCCGGCGCATCAGCCGCTGGGCTACCACGCCGCGCAGCGCGGAGGCGATCTTGTACGGCTCCATCCCCATGTCCACCAGCCGCGTCACCGCGTTCGGCGCGTCGTTGGTGTGGAGGGTGGAGAGCACGAGGTGGCCGGTGAGCGACGCCTGGAGCGCGATCTGCGCGGTCTCCTGGTCGCGGATCTCGCCGACCAGCACGACGTCGGGGTCCTGCCGCAGGATCGAGCGCAGCGCCGAGGCGAAGGTGAGGCCGGCTTTGTCGTGCACCTGGACCTGGACGATGTTCTGCCCCAGCCGGTACTCGACCGGATCCTCCACCGTCACGATGTTGACGCCTTCGTTCTGCACCAGCCGGAGGGCGGAGTAGAGCGTCGTCGTCTTGCCCGAGCCGGTGGGCCCGGTCACCAGGATGATGCC
>CAYPAE010000034.1:0-10738 GCA_964408595.1 uncultured Gemmatimonadaceae bacterium
GAGCGGCCGGACATCGACGTCCGCTGGCTCGACATGGGCTCCCATGAGATCCTCGACCGGCTGCGGTTCGAGCGGGTGAACCCGCAGGCCGACGTCTGGTTCGGGGGGCCCACCACTACGTTCGACCTCGGCATCGAGGACTCGCTCCTCCAGCCCTATCGGCCGGCGTGGGCCGACCGGGTCGGCCCCAATGGACTCGGCCCGGCCGATCTGTACTATCCCGTCTACCGCACGCCGGCGGTGATCGCCTACAACAACAAGGCGGTGCGTCCCGAGGAAGCGCCCCACGATTGGGACGAGGTCCTCGAGCCGCGCTGGCGCGACAAGGTGGTCATCCGCGATCCGATGGCCAGCGGCACCATGCGGGCGATCTGGGGACTCATCCTGGTCAGAAGCATTCGCGAGACCGGCGACACCGCGCGAGGGATGGATTGGCTTCGCCGGCTGGACGCCAACACCAAGACTTATACGCTGAACCCGGCGATTCTCGACGCGAAGCTGGCGCGCGCCGAGGGGCTGGTGACGCTGTGGGATCTGCCGGACATCCTGATCGGCATCTCGAAGGGATTGCCGTTCGGCTACACCTTCCCCCGGAGCGGGACCGTGGTGATCGATGACGCGATCGGCCTGGTGAGCGGTAGCCGCCATCCCGAGGCGGCGAAGGCGTTCATCGACTTCGTCGGTGGGGTCGAGGCGCAGCTGCTGGCCTCGACCCGGGTGTACCGGCTGCCGGCCCGCCACGATCTCCCCGCGGATCGCGTCCCCGACTGGGTGGCCGAGGTGGAGGCCGGGATGGTGGTCGCGCCGATGGACTGGGGCATGCTCGCGCGGCGAGGCCCGGCGTGGATGGGGTATTGGGACCGGCACGTACGCGGCAGCGGACGGTCGGGAGCGCGATGACCTCGTTCCTGACGGTCGAGGGTCTGAGCAAACGGTTCGACCGCACCGTCGCGGTGGGCGACGTGACGCTCGCGCTCGAGCGGGGCGAGATGCTCGCGCTGCTGGGTCCGAGCGGGAGCGGCAAGACCACCATGCTCCGGCTCCTCGCCGGGTTCGAGACGCCGGACGCCGGGCGGGTCGTGGTCGAGGGCGAGGACGTCACCCGGGTGGAGCCGGTCCATCGGCGGTTCGGGATGGTCTTCCAGCACTACGCGCTCTTCCCGCACCTGGACGTCGGCGGCAACGTGGGCTTCGGGCTGGAGTCGCTCGGCGTGCGCGGCGCGGAGCTGGCCGACCGGGTCGGGCGGGCCCTGGCGCTGGTGGACCTGGCGGGGCTCGAGCGCCGCCGGGTGGACCAGCTCTCCGGAGGACAGCAGCAGCGGGTCGCGCTCGCCCGCGCGCTCGCCCCCGAGCCTCGCGTCCTGCTGCTCGACGAGCCGCTGTCCAACCTCGACCCCACCCTGCGCGAGCGCACCCGTCGCGAGATCCGCGATCTCATCCGGCGGGTCGGCATCACCACGGTCCTCGTCACCCACGAGCAGGACGAGGCCTTCGACCTGGGCGATCGCGTCGCGGTGCTGCGCGGGGGGCGGCTGGAGCAGGTCGGCCTGCCGGACGAGCTGTACGCCGCGCCGGCCAATCGGTTCGTCGCCGGATTCGTCGGCCGGTCGAGCGTCCTCCCGGTCACCGTGCTCGGCCCCACCGAATGGGGAACCCGGATCGCCGTGGAAGGGGTGGAGTGGGAAATCGAGCGCCCCGCCGGCCACCCGGTCATCCTGCCGGGAGCGGCCGTGCTGCTGGCGCGGCCCGAGGCGCTCCGTCTGGGCGACGACCCGCAGGCCATCATGGGCACCGTGACGGGACGGCGGTTCACCGGCCCGTCGTCGTTCTTCACCGTGCTCACCGCGAGCGGTGCCACCCTCGAGGTGGTCGCACCGCCCGCGGCGGTGCGCCCTGGCGAGCGCGTCGGCATCCTCCCCAGCCGCCGCGCGGCGGGAGGCCTCCACCTGTTCCCCGCGGAGGAAGCATGACGCGCCGCGCCGGCGCCGTCGCGGCGGCGCTGCTTCTCGGGCTGCTCCTCTGGCTGGTCCTGTACCCGCTGGTCCTGGTTCTGGCCGAGGGCGTGCGCGGTCCCGACGGGTGGACGCTCGATCACGTGCGCGAGTTCGTCGGGCGCCCGACCGAGATGCGCGCGCTGTGGGGCAGTCTCTGGATCTCGCTCGCGAGCGTGGCCCTGGCGGCGCTGCTCGGGGTCCCGCTCGCGCTTCTGCTCGGGCGCTACGATCTCCCCGGCGGCCGGGTGCTCGGCGGACTGGTGGCGCTCCCGGCGGTGCTCCCGCCCCTGGTGGGCGTGGTCGCGTTCCTCTTTCTCTACGGCGAGACCGGCTTCGTTTCCCTGCTGCTGATGCGGCTCTTGCGTCTGGAGGAGCCGCCGTGGCGGCTGGAGGGCGCCGGCGCGATCCTGCTGGTCCACGCCTACTCGATGTACGTCTACTTCTACCTGCTGGTGCGCGCGGCGCTGGTCTCGCTGGATGCCTCGCAGCTCGAGGCGGCCGCGAGCCTCGGCGCCGGCCGCTGGCGCACCCTCCGCCGGGTGGTGCTGCCGCACCTGAAGCCGGCGCTCGCGGGCGCGGCGCTCCTCACGTTCATGACCGCGCTCGGCTCGTTCAGCGCGCCGTACGTCTTCGGCGGCGGCTTCAGGGTCATGCCGACCCAGATCGTCGCCACGCGGCTCAACGGCGAGAACCAGCTCGCCATGGTCGAGACCGCTTCGCTCACGGCGCTGGCACTGCTCGCGCTGCTGGTGTTGCGGAGCGGCTCGACCGGGCCCGGGGGCGCCGGCCGGAAAGGCTCCGGTCCCGCCAGGATCGTGATCCGGCGGCGGTTGGCCCGGGTGGTGGCGGGGATCGTGGGATGGGGCCTCGCCGCCCTGCTGCTCCTCCCTCACCTCACGCTGGTGCTCGTCTCCTTCGTTCCGGTCGGCACCTGGACGACCGAGCCGCTCCCGCCGGCGTACACGGTGCGCAACTACCTCGCGCTGGTGGAGGACCCGGTCCGGGTGCGGCCACTGGTGAACAGCGTTTGGCTGGCGACGGTGGCGACCGTTGCCGCGGTCGTCATCGCGCTCGCGGGCGCCCTCCTGAACGCGCGACGGCCGACCGCGCCGCGCCGAGCCATCGAGGGCCTCCTCGCGCTGCCGTGGGCCGTGCCCGGGACGGTGTTCGCGATCGCGCTGGCGACGGCGTTCAGCGTTCACGACCCCCTGGCGGGCCGGTTCATTCTGGTGGGGACGTTCTGGATCCTGCCGCTGGCCTATCTCGTACGGAACCTGCCGATCACCAGCCGCGCCATCACGGCGGGCGTGCGCGCCCTGGACCCGTCGCTGGACGAGGCGGCGGCGAGCCTGGGCGCTGGGCGTTGGCGGACACTGCGGCGGGTGACGTTGCCGCTGCTCAGGCCCGCGCTCCTGGCCGGCGCCAGTCTGGCGTTCGTGACCGCCTTCGGAGACTTCGTCACGTCCATCATGCTCTACACCTACGACACCCGGCCGATCTCGTTGGAGATCCTGTCCAGCCTGCGGCAGGCGGACGTCGGCGTCGCCGCCGCGTACGGCGTGGTGCTCATGCTGGTGAGCGCGGTGGTCTTCGCGCTGGGGTCGGGCGGGCAGGGACGGGGAGGAAACGCCGGGTGACGTCGCCGAACGCGAGCGGCGGCTTCCGCCGGCTGGCGGTCCTCATCGCGGTCAACTTCGTGGACATGGTCGGCTTCATGATCGTGCTCCCGCTGTTGCCGTTCTATGCCCTCGATCTCCAGGCATCCCCCGAGACCATCGGTCTGCTGATCGCGGCGTTCTCGATCGCCCAGCTCGTCGCCGCGCCGTTCTGGGGCCGGGTGTCGGATCGCTACGGCCGCCGGCCCGCGCTGCTGATCGGGCTCACCGCCTCGGCGATGGCGTACGTCGTCTTCGGCTTCGCCGGGAGTCTCTGGCTCCTCTTCCTCTCCCGGCTGGTCCAGGGTGCGGGCGGTGGCACCACCGGCGTCGCTCAGGCCTACGTCGCCGACACGATGGCGCCGCGGGAACGGGCCAAGGCACTCGGCTGGCTCTCCGCCGCGACGTCCGCTGGCGTCGCGTTCGGGCCCGTGATCGGCTCTTTCGCGGCGCACCTGGGCAGGGCGGCGCCCGGGTTGGTGGCGGCCGCGCTCTGCCTGCTGAACGTCGCCTTCGCGTGGCGCTGGCTCCCCGAGTCGCGAGTCCGAGAGCCGGGACCGCCACGGCCGCGGCGGCCGGTCTGGCATCCGGCGTGGACCGCGCTGCGCCACCCCGGCGCGCCGCTGTCCCGGCTGCTCTGGATCTACGGCATCGGCATGGTGGCGTTCGCGTCGCAGACCTCGGTGCTCGCGCTCTATCTCGGCGCGGAGTTCGGGCTCGACGAGCGGAGCATCGGGCCGATCTTCACCTACATCGGGACGCTGTCGTTCGTCATGCGGAGCGTGCTGCTGGGTCCGATCGTGGACCGCTTGGGCGAGCTGTGGACGATGCGCCTCGGCACGGTCCTGCTGGCGCTCGGGCTCTGGCTGTACCCGACGCCCGAGTCGCTCTGGGCCTTCGCCGCCGTCATCCCCCTTGTGCCGATCGGCACCGCGCTGCTCTTTCCATCCACTACCTCCCTCATGTCCCGTCAGTCCGACCCGCGCGAGCTGGGCATCACGATGGGAGTGGCCCAGACCTTCGCCGGCCTGGCGCGCGTGGCGGCACCGCTGCTGGCGACGATGGCCTTCCAACGGCTCGGTCATGGGGCGCCGTTCTATCTCGCCGGCGCTTTCGTGGCGGTCGTCGGTGTGCTGGCGTTCCAGATCCAGGTCGGCACCAGCGCCTCCACCCATCCCGCGGCGGAGGAAAAAGCGAGGGTCTCATGAGCACGGACGACCGGCTCGAGCGGCTGGAGCGGCGGGTGGAGGTGCTGGAGGCGCTGTTGAGGGCGGGGCAGCGGGGCAGCGGGGCAGCGGGGCAGGAGGCGGCAAGAGTTCCCGAAGCTGCACTACAGCCGATCCAACCTCCGCCGCTGACGCCGGAGGCTCGCGCAACCGCGGTGCCACCGCCCCGCCGCCCCGCTGCCCCACCGCCCCGCCTGATCGACGAACGCTGGATCGGCCAACGCGGCTTCCTGGCCGTCGGCGTGGTCGCCCTCCTGATGGCCACGGGCTACCTGCTCAAGCTCTCGTTCGAGCGCGGGTGGATCTCGCCGGTCATGCGGTGCGCCGGCGGCGCGATGCTGGGTGTGGTAGTGGGCGCAATCGGCTGGCGGCTGCACCAGCGATATCGCACCTACGGCGCCGCGCTCATCGGCGCCGGGTGCGGCATCATCTACCTGAGCGTGTGGGCGGCCTGCCGCCTCTACGAGGTGATCCCACCGGCGACCGGCATCGTCGGCCTCGCCCTGGTGTCGGTGGCGCTCGCCACGATCGCCTACGCGATCAATATCGAGGCGCTCGGCACCACCGCGGCGCTCGGCGCCTTCATGGCCCCCGTCCTGCTCGGACGGGAGGACACCAACGCCAATCTGCTCCTGCTTTATCTGGCGAGCATGGCCGCGGGGCTCGGCATGGTCGCCGCCCGGCGCCGCTGGCGGCTCACCATGTTCGTCGTCGCCGCGAGCTATTTCGGGGTGGGCACCGTGGGCGCGGGCGAAGACGCCGTGCCTTGGGCGCTGCTGCTCTTCGGAGTGATCGGCGGGACCGTCGGACTGTATGTCGGACTGCGCGAGCAGTGGTGGGAGACCCGGCTCCTGACCTTCGCCGGCGGCTGGGTGCTGCTGAGTGCGGCGAGCGAGCGGATGGCGGCCCACTGGCCGGTGTTCATCGCGGGGCTCATCCTGTCCGCGCCGGTCTGGTGGCACGCGCTCCGGAACCCCAGGGTTCTTCCGCTGCGGTTGGGCGTCAGGAGTCTCGCCAGGCCGGACGGCGCGAGTGCGGCGGAGGGATGGTCGGCGGGAGAGGCGCTCTACTTCTTCACCACGCCTCTGCTCCTCGGCTGGGCGGCCTACGGGCTCGCGGCGGACCGTTTTGATGAAACCCCCGGTCTGCTCCCGCTCCTCGTGGCGGTTCCCTATCTGCTCGCCGGCTACCTGCGCGCCCGTCCGCCCTTCGCGCTGGTCGGCGCCACCGCCGCGGCGGTGGCGGCTCAGGCGCAGTGGGAAGGCCCCACCCAGGTCTGGGCGCTCCTCGCGCTCGGCCTGCTGTGGCCGGCCCTCGACCACAGGCTCGGCCGCTCCGACGGCCGTTGGTATGGCGTGCTCACCTGGGGCGCGGCGATGCAGCACCTGTTCAATGATTTGCTGCAGCAGCGCACCGCGGCGGACGCGGCGTTCGTCGGCCCCTGGGCCCTCGCGCTCTGGGGGGTCACTGCGGCGGCGCTCGCGCTCGCGGGCGGCCTCCTCAAGGTGAGAGCGGAGGAGGGCGAGGCGCGGCTGGTGCGATCCGGCCTCTGGTCGTTCGCCGGCCTTCTCACGCTCTTCGGCGTCACCGGGGAGATTCGGCGGTACTTCGAGCTGGAGAGCCTCTCTCCCGTCACCGCCGAGCTGGCGGGGGGCCTGGCGGTGAGCGCCTGGTGGCTGATCTTCGCCGCCGCGCTGATTCTGGTGGGCTTCCGGCGCTCGATCAAGCCGGTTCGCGTCGCGGGCCTCGGCGTCGCCGGGCTCGCGGTGGTCAAGGTGGTCCTCTTCGATCTGTCCTCGCTGGACGCACTCTATCGGGTCGGCTCGGTCTTCTTCCTCGCTCTGGTCATGCTGTCGCTCGCCTACGTGTACTATCGGAACGACCGCTCGGAGCGAATGCCCTGAGCGTCATCCCGAGCGGAGCGAGGGATCGGCCGGCTCATGCGAGTGAGCGTCCAGACTCACACTCATGCGCGAGCCGATCCCTCGCTTCGCTCGGGATGACACGAACCGCGGGAGGCACAGTGTCCGAGATGAACCGACGGGAGTTCGCCGAGGCCCTCGCGCTGGCCGCCCTGGCGCCGATGCTCGGGACCGGTGCCGGCGCGATCCGATGGCCCGGCGCCCTCGCAACCGGCGCCCCGGCCGCCGGGCTGGCCACATATGACCCGAGCGCCCTCGCGAAGGCGTTGGCCGGAGTGATCCGAGCGCAGTACGGCGACCGGCTCAGTGAGTCGGATCTCGCCGTGGTGACCCGACAGATCGAGACCGGGCTCGAGCGGGCCGACAAGATCCGCAAGGCGGCTCTCGCCAACGGAGACGATCCCGACTTCGTGTTCTCCGCGATTCGCTCGGAGACTCCTGGGTGAGCGATCTCACCTGGCTCACTTTGCCGGAGCTCGGGCGGTTGCTTCGGGCGCGGAAGGTGTCCTCGGTCGAGTTGGCGGAGCACTTCCTCGATCGCCTGGAGCGTCTGGGACCGGCCTACAACGCGGTGGTGACGGTCCTCAGGGAGTCCGCGGTCGCCGAAGCCCGGCTCCGCGACGCGGACCTGGCCTCGGGGAAGGATCGCGGCCCGCTGCACGGCATTCCGTATGGCGTCAAGGACCTCATCGCCGCCGAAGGCGCGCCCACGACCTGGGGAGCGCAGCCGTATCGAAATCAGATGCTGAAGGGCGACGCCACCGTGGTCCGCCGCCTTCGCGAGGCCGGCGCGGTGCTGTGCGCCAAGCTCGCGATGGTCGAGCTCGCCGGCGGAATGGGGTACAACCAGGCGTTCGCCAGCTTTACCGGTCCCGGGAGGTCTCCCTGGGATTCGGCGCGATGGTCCGGCGGCTCGTCGAGTGGGTCGGGGTCAGCGGTCGGGGCGGGGCTGGTGCCGTTCGCGATCGGATCGGAGACCTGGGGCTCGATCCAATATCCGGCGGCCTTCTGCGGCGTGACCGGTCTCCGACCCACCTACGGCCGGGTGAGCCGGCACGGCGCGATGGCGCTGAGCTGGAGCATGGACAAGCTGGGTCCGCTCGCGCGCACGGTGGAGGACTGCGGGACGGTGCTCGCGGCCATCGCCGGTCCCGATCCCGCGGACCCGTCGGCGCTGGGCCGGAGGTTCCGGTACCCGGCAGGCGCGAAGTCTCGCAAGCGCTACCGGGTCGGCATCCTGAAAGGGACGCTGGAGAAGACCCAGCCGGAGGTCCGCCGCAGCTTCGAGGAGTCGCTCCGCGTGCTGCGCGAGTTCGCCGATGTCGAGGAAGAGCTCGAGCTGCCGGACTATCCCTACGAGGCGATGGCGTCCATCGTGATCGACGCCGAAGCCGCGAGCGCGTTCGAGTCGCTCTTCGAGAGCGGGCGGGTCACCGAGCTCACCGCGCCGGAGGACCGGATCGGCGGCTACGCCGGCCAGGTGGTGCTGGCGAAAGACTACATCCGCGCGCTCCGGCTGCGGCGGCCGGCCGCCGCGGCGTTGGACCGGCTCCTCGCCCGGGTTGACGCGGTGGCCGCGCCGACTCTGCCGACGGTCGCGTGGCCGATCGACGCGGCGTTCGACAAGGTGTACCCGGACTACTCGGGAGGTGCGAATATCAGCGGGCCGGCGAACCTCTGTGGTGTGCCAGGGGTGTTCCTCATGAACGGCACCGGAGAGGGCGGCCTTCCCACCAGTCTGCAGCTCACCGGCCGGGCGTTGGGCGAAAACTCGCTGCTCGCGATCGGCCACCGCTATCAGCAGCGCACGAAATTTCACCGGCTGCGTCCGCCGGGATTGTGACCCGCCGCGTTCCCGCCTATATCTCCTGACTTGATTTGTCCCTGGGCCGTCGTCCCGATCGGAGTCTGCGTATCTGGATCAGGAGTTCAGCGTGACCGTGCTGGCCCTCCCTTCGTCTCCCGAAGCCCTGTCCAAGGCGCGCTGGGAGGATGTCGTTCCGTATTTCGATGATCTCGCCGAGCGCCCGCTCGACGAGACCACGATCGAGAGCTGGCTCCAGGCCTGGTCCACGCTGGAAGAGCTGGTGACCGAGGCGGCGGCACTCGCCATGATCGCGTACACCATAGAGACCTCCGATCCCGAGAAGGAAGCCGACCACCTCCGCTTCTCCACCGAGATCCTGCCTAAAATGGAGGAACGGAGCGTCGAGCTCGCCCGGCGCCTGGTGGAGTCCGGGTACCGTACCCCCGCGCTCGGGACCACGCTGGCCCGCTTCAGGACCGCGATCGAGATCTTCCGCGAGGCCAACGTCCCGATCTTCTCCGAGCTGGAGGAGCTGAGCGCGAGGTATCAGCGGATCACCGGGTCGATGACGGTGGAGTGGGAGGGGCAGGAGCGCCCTCTGCCCCAGCTCCAGCCATTCCTCAAGAGTCCCGACCGGGCCGTGCGGGAGCGCGCCTTCCGCGCCGCCGCCGGCCCTTACGCCGACCAGCGGAGCGAGTTGGCCGGGCTGTTCGACCGGATGTACGAGCTGCGCCAGCGCGCGGCGCGGAACGCCGGCTTCGCCAATTTCCGTGACTACATCTTTCCCGCGAAGTTTCGCTTCGACTACACCCCGGCCGACTGCGAGCGTTTCCACGACGCGATCGAGGAGACCGTCGCGCCCGCGGTAGAGCGAATGCTCGCGGTCCGCCGCCGCCGGCTCTCGCTCGACGTGCTCCGGCCCTGGGACCTCGCAGTCGATCCCTATCGGAAGACGACGCTCCGGCCGTTCTCGACCACCGAGGAGTTCGTCGGCCGAGCGCGCTCGGTGTTCGGGCGGGTGGATCCGGTGCTCGGCTCCGAGTTCCAGACGCTGATCGACGAGCGGCTGCTCGACCTCGACAGCCGGAAGGGGAAGGCGCCGGGCGGGTACTGCGAGACGCTCCACCACCGCGGCCGGCCGTTCATCTTCATGAACGCGGTCGGCCTGGTGGACGACGTGATGACACTGCTGCACGAGGCCGGGCACGCCTTCCATGCCTTCGCCTCGCACGAGCAGCCGCTCATCTGGCAGCGGCACCCCGGATCCGAGGCGGCGGAGCTGGCCTCCATGTCCATGGAGCTGCTCGCCGGTCCCCACCTGTCGCAGCCGGTGGGCTACTTCACGGCGGAGGACCATCGCAGCGCCTGGCTGGAGCACCTGGAGGACGTTCTGCTCAGCCTGGTCCACATCGCCTCGGTGGACGCGTTCCAGACCTGGATCTACACCAGCGGCGAGGGCGGCGACGCGGTGGCGCGGGATGCAGCCTGGCTCCGGATCCGGCGCCGGTTCGAGCGCGGGGTGGACTGGAACGGCCTCGACCGGGAGCGGGTGGCGCGCTGGTACCGGCAGCTCCACATCTTCATGTATCCGTTCTACTACATCGAATACGGCATCGCCCAGATCGGCGCCCTCCAGGTGTGGCGCAACAGCCGCCGGGATCAGGCCGCGGCGGTCGCCCGCTACCGCGAGGCGCTCGCCCTGGGCGCCGTGCGCGGGCTTCCCGAGATCTACCGGGCTGCCGGAGCCGAGCTGACCTTCGACGCGGCTAAGATCGGCGAGTTGGTGCAGCTGGTCGAGTCGGAGATCGAGCGGGTCCGCGCCGAGCAGCCCGGCTCGTAGCCGGCCGCCTTCTCCCGACGATCAGGTTGCTTCCCGGCTCGGGCCGGGCAAGATTCCACGCCGTCACGGCCCGGGTCTCCGGTGCCGTGAGTGCCGGTTCCCGCAGCGGAGAGAGTGGATGGCGAAAGAAGAAGGGATCGAAATGGAGGGCGTCGTGACCGAGGTCCTGCCCGACCGCAACTACCGGGTCTTGCTGGAGAACGGCCATGAGATCCTGGCGTACGCCGCTGGGAAGATGAGCAAGTTCAAGATCCGGGTGCTGGAAGGCGACCGCGTGAGCGTGGTGCTCTCTCC
>CAYPAE010000035.1:0-4995 GCA_964408595.1 uncultured Gemmatimonadaceae bacterium
AGCGCTTCGGTCCGGTCGTTCCCGTGGACGATCACCTTGGCCAGCAGCGAGTCGTAGTACGGCGGCACCGTGTACCCGGCGTACACGTGCGTGTCCACCCGGATGCCGGGCCCACCCGGCGGATGATACGCGGTGATGTGGCCGGGACACGGTTGGAATCCGCGGTACGGGTCCTCGGCGTTGATTCGGCATTCGATGGCGTGGCCGCGCAGCCGGCGCCCGTCGCCCTGGAAGCTGATCGGCTCGCCCGCGGCCACCCGGATCTGCTCCTTCACCAGGTCGAAGCTGGTGACCATCTCGGTCACCGGGTGCTCCACCTGGATCCGGGTGTTCATCTCCATGAAGTAGAAGTTGCCGTCGGTGTCCAGCAGGAACTCGACCGTCCCGGCGCCGATGTAGCCGATGTTGGACGCGAGGGCCACCGCCGCGCGGCCCATCCGGTCGCGGAGGTCGCCGTCGAGCACGGGGCTCGGGCTCTCCTCGATCAGCTTCTGGTGGCGGCGCTGCACCGAGCAGTCGCGCTCGCCCAGATGGACCACCCGCCCGAAGCAGTCGCCGAACACCTGGATCTCGACGTGCCGCGGCTGCTGGAGATACTTCTCGACGTAGACCGACCCGTTCCCGAACGCCGCCAGCGCCTCGTTCTGCGCCAATCCGAACGACTGGACGAACTGGTCGGCGTCCGGCGCGATCCGCATCCCCTTCCCGCCGCCGCCCGCGGTGGCCTTGATGATCACCGGGAATCCGATGGTCTCCGCGAACGCCAGTGCCTCGTCCGGGTCCTCGATCGTGCCCGGTGAGCCCGGCACGGTCGGCACCCCGGCCTCCTGCGCCAGCTGACGGGCGGTGGCCTTGTCGCCCATCTGGCGGATCTGCTCGCCGGTCGGGCCGATGAAGGTGATGTTGGACGCCCGGCAGGTGTCGGCGAACTCCGCGTTCTCCGCCAGGAACCCGTAGCCCGGGTGGATCGCGTCGGCGCCGGTGATCTCCGCGGCGGCGATGATGTTGGGAATCCGCAGATAGGACTGCCGGCTGGGAGGCGGGCCGATGCACACGTCGTCGTCCGCGAAGCGGACGTGCAGCGACTCGCGATCCGCCTCGCTGTACACGGCCACGGTCTGGATGCCGAGCTCGCGGCACGCCCGGATGACCCGAAGGGCGATCTCGCCGCGGTTGGCGATGAGGACCTTCTTGAGCATCAAGGCGTCAGGTCCAGCGACCGCGCGACCCCCGCGTCTCCGCTGATCTCGGAGAACTTCCGGTCCGACGCCGAGTCCACGCCCGACACCCTGAGGGCGAACTCGCTCGGGTTCGAGGAATAGAAGAGCGCGCTCTCGTAGGAGATCATCCCCTCCTTGAACCACTTCATCAGCGACTGGTCGAACGACTGCATGCCGTAGGAGTCGGTCCCCTCGGCGATCAGGTCGGGGATGTTGAGCGCCTTCTCGATGTCCCGCATGTTGTCGGCGACCGCGGCGGTATTGATGAGCACCTCGCAGCCCGGCACCCGCCCGCGCCCGTCGGCGCGCGGCACCAGGCGCAGCGAGATCACGCCCTGGAGCGCGGTGGCGAGCAGCATCCGGATCTCCTGGTGCTGGTACGGGGGGTAGAACGAGATGATCCGGTTGAGCGTCTGGGTGGCGTCGGTAGTGTGGAGAGTAGAGAAGACCAAGTGCCCGGTGTCGGCCGCCTTGAGCGAGGTGTCGAGCGTCTCCATGTCGCGGATCTCGCCGATCAGGATGACGTCCGGATCCTGCCGGAGGACGTGCCGGAGCGCGGAGGCGAACGACAGGGTGTCGCTGCCCACCTCGCGCTGCGAGATGTTCGACATCACGTCCCGGTGGAGGAACTCGATCGGGTCCTCGATGGTGATGACGTTCACCCGCCGGTGCTGGTTCACGTGGTTGATCATCGCCGCGAGGGCGGTGGACTTGCCGGACCCGGTGATCCCCGTCACCAGCACCAGGCCGCGCGGCTTGAGGGCGATCTCCTCGAGCACCACCGGCAGGTACAGCTCGCGGATCGTCTTCACCTCGTACGGGATGGCCCGGAACGCGAAGGCGAGGGTGCCCCGCTGCTGGTAGATGTTGGTCCGGAACCGGCCCACCCCGGGGACGCCGATCGCGAAGTCCGCCTCCTTCTTCTCCGCGAACTCCTTGACCTGCCGCGGCGTCATCACCTGCTCCGCCAGCGCCTTCAGATCCTCCGGCTTGAGCGGCGGCACGTCCAGGCTCAGCAGCTCGCCGTTCACCCGCACCGTGGGGGGCCGGCCGACCTTGAGGAGCAGGTCCGACGCGTTGCGCTGCACCATCTGACCGATGGTGTTCTTGAAGTTGAACGAGGACGCCCCGGAGGCGCCCGAGACGGTGGACTCAGCCATTGGGATCGACTCGGAAGAGGACCTGGCCGAACTCGACCGGCTGCGCGTCCTCCACGCACACCTCGCGGATCACACCGGTGATCTCGGCCTCGATCTCGTTCATGATCTTCATCGCCTCGATGACGCAGACCGTCTGGCCGGACGTCACCCGGCTTCCGACCTTCACATAGGGATCCGCCCCCGGCTCGGGCGCCTTGTACCAGGTCCCCACCATCGGCGACTTGATCTCCTTGAGCGGCGGCGCGGCGGCGGCGCGGGGAGCCTCGGGCTCCGCCGGAGGGACCCCGGCGTGAGCGACGGCGGGAAACGGCACCGCCACGGCCGGAGCGTAGGCCGGCGTGGCCGAAGTGCGGGTGATGACGACCCCGGTTCCGAACCATCCCTTGATCTCGATCGATCCGATCTCGGGCGACTCCCGCAACAGCTGCGCAAGGCCCTTCACGTCCTTGAGCTCGATCGACCGGATCCCGGGCACGTTTTGGAGCAGCTCGGCGAGCTGCTTCATCTCCTGTGGCGTCATACCCCCGTCGGCCTTGCGGCGTCGCGGCGAGCGGTCCGGATCACGTGAGCCTCCTCGATTGGCCGGCTTCATGGCGCCCGTCCCGGCGTCGCCGGTATCGGTGGCGGCCGGTGGGGGCGGGGCCTGGAAGGCCGGGGAATCGCGTTGGGTGATGGCATCGTGAGAATCGAAGGTCTGGCCCCGGGCTACACCAGCTCCACGAGCTCGGTTCGCCCGTTGGAGAGCAGCTCCGGTCCGTCCGCGCCAAGATACAAGTCATCCTCCAGCCGGACGCCGCCCCAGCCCGGAAAATAGACGCCTGGCTCGACCGTGACCACCGCGCCTTGAGGCACCGGGGCCTCGGATGTGGGCGCGAGGCGCGGCGCCTCGTGCACCTCGAGGCCCAGGCCGTGTCCCAGTGAGTGACCGAACGCCTCGCCGAACCCCCGCATGGCGATCACGTCGCGGGCGAGGGCATCGCCTTCTCGCCCGGTCATCCCCGGACGCAGGTGCTCCAGGGCCCGGCCCTGCGCGCAGCGCACCAGATTGTACATCGCGATCTGCCGCTCGTCGGCGCGAGCGCCCACCACGACGGTACGGCTGAGATCGGCGCAGTATCCATCCATCTGCGCGCCGAAATCGAGGAGCAGCCACTCGCCTCGGCCGACCGTCCGCGCGCTGGTGCGCGCGTGGGGAAGCGCCGAGCGGGGGCCGGAGGCGACGATCGTCGGGAACGGGTGCCACTCGCTTCCCCGGCGGCGGAGCGCGGCCTCGAGCGTCGCGGCGATCTCCCGCTCGCTCTGCCCGGCCTTGATCGTGGGAAGCACCTCGGCCAGCGCGTCCTGGGCGAGCTCGGCCGCGGCTCGGATCGCCGCCACTTCCTCGGGCGACTTCACGGTCCGGAGCCGCTCCACGTGATCCGCCGCGGGCACCACCCGGCTCCGGGTCAGCCCGGCGACCCGCTCGGCGTCCTTCACCGTCAGCGAGTGCGCCTCGATGCCGATCGAACCCTGGGGAAACCCGGACAACACCCGGGCCAGGCGGTCCCAAACGCTCTGCTGGTCCACCTCGACCGTCGCCGCGTCACCGGCCTCGGCGGGCGCCTGGACCGCGTACCGGAAGTCGGTCACCAGCACCGTCGCCTGGGCGTGCACCAGGAGCAGCGCAGCCGACCCACTGAATCCCGTCAGGTAGCGGACGTTCGGCAGGTGGGTGACCAGCAGCCCGTCCAGCCCCTCGCCCTCCAGCACCGCGCGGAGCGCGCTCTGCCGCTCGGCGCGGCGGTCAGCCGGCACGGAGGCGGCCCACCAGCGCCTGGAGTCCCAGCAGGTAGCTCTGGGCTCCGAATCCCATGACCAGTCCGATGGCGAGATCAGCGATGACCGAGTGCCGCCGCTCGGGCTCGCGCGCGAAGATGTTGGAGAGATGCAGCTCCACGAAGGGAACCCGGACGGCCAGCATGGCGTCGCGGAGCGCGAGACTCGAGTGGGTCAGGGCGGCCGCGTTGACCAGCGCGCCGTCCACCCGGCCGCGCAGCCCCTGTACCGCGTCCACCAGCGCGCCCTCGTGGTTGGTCTGGAACCATTCGATGTCCGCGCCATGCGACCGGGCGGCGTCGCGCACCATCTTCTCGATCTCGGCCAGCGTGGTCCGCCCGTAGACTTCCGGCTCCCTCTGCCCCAGCAGGTTGAGGTTGGGGCCGTTGAGCACCGCGATCAGCATTCAGCGCTTCAGGTTCTGGAGCCAGGCGTGGAACTGGTCGAGGTCGTCGTTCTTGGGATCCGGGGGGCGCGGAGTCCGCGGGGAGGATGAGGAGCTCGGGGAGCCGAAGAAATCGTCGAAGGAGACCGATCCCGCGGCTTGATTCGCGGCCGGAACGGCGGGCGGCGTTTGGGACGCCTCCTCGCCGAAGACCGAGCTGAGCGAGAGTGCGTCGGCGGCGGGACGGGTGGGCGCGCCGGCACTGCCGGCGGCGGGGGCCTGCCGGACCGGGGCGGCCGCGGCCTGCGCGGGGGGCCGGGCAGAGAGGATGCCCTTGAAGAGCTGGGCGACCGAGCGTCCGCCCGTCTCTGCCACGGTGTACGTACGCTTCGGCTGAGCGGGCGGCTCAGCCTCT
>CAYPAE010000035.1:5095-8094 GCA_964408595.1 uncultured Gemmatimonadaceae bacterium
TGCTGCAGGCGCCGGCTCCTCTCGCGGCGGCTCATAGACGAAGGGCTCGGGCGGCTCCCTCCGATCGGCCGGCGGCGCTTCCCATGCAGCGCTCGGAGCGACCGGGGCATCCTCCTCGAAAGGAGCGCGCTCTCCATGCGCCCCAGCGGCGAAGAGCTCCTGCGAGGCGTCCGGCATCTGGAATTCGCTGCCGCCCGCGCTCTGGAGGATGATGTCCTCGCTGGTCTCGACCCGGAAATCGCCGACTGCTTCGTCCGGGGTGTCCACCTCGCGGCCGACGAGACCGTCGAGCGGCGCCACCGAGTCCTCGAAGCGGTCCGGCTCCCCGAGCTGGATTCCGGCGGGCTCCTCGATCTGATCCCGAAGCGCGGACGGCTCAAGGTCCTCCAGGCCGAGGGGGGCCGCGTCTCCCGCCTGGCCCGACTGGGAGACCCAGCCGACCGCGGGCTCGGCGACCGGCGGCTCGAATCGAGGAGGCGGAGGAGCGATGTCAGGGATCGCCGGGATGGGTGCGGCCTCCGCGGCCTCTGCCGACTCCGGCGCCACCTGCGCGTCGATTACGCTCGACGGCTCGGCCGACGATGCCACTTCAGCCTGACGCCGGGAGATCTCGACCCGCTGGAGCTGCTCCCGGGCGTCGTCGTTGCTGCGGTCCACCGTGAGCAGGGAGTGTAGCCACCGCTCCGCGTCGTCGAATTTGAGCAGCCGCTCGCTGATGTCGGCCAGCGCCTTCAGGGCGATCACATTTTCGCCGTCGAGCGCGAGCACGTGGAGGAAGGCCGTCTCTGCCGCGTGGACGTCTCCGAGATCCATGTGGCAGCGACCCAGGACGATGCTCGCCGGGATGTAGTCGGGATGGACTTGCAGGCCCGGGCCAAGAAGGTCGAGGGCTCGCTGGACCTCCCCGTTCTTCCGGTGGATCTCGGCGAGCGGGGCGAAGGTGAGTCCCTGAGGGTTCTCGGCGTATCGGCGCTCGAGCTTCTCGATCTCGCTAAGTGCCATCCAAGTCCCGGTTTGTCGAGGTGTGAATCGGGGTCGGGAGCCGACGCTTTGAGTCGTTGCGGGGAGTCAGGTGACAGTAGCGAGCCGCCCCCCTGCTGTCAACTGCTAAGCCGCGCCGTGCCTTGAGCTTCAGCATTGCCGGGCTTAAACTTACTGCTCTTTCCCACCCTCAGGTCTGGAGCACCGAGCGCCGCCCTATGATGCAAGCATTCCGCAACAGCGCGAAAGTAGCGGGCGCCATCTTCGCCATCCTCATGCTGGTCTTCGTCCTCACCAGCGTCGATTGGTCGGGCCTGAGCACCACGACGACCGTCGGCAAGATCAACGGTCAGAGCATCGACACCCGGACCTATCAAGGCTTCGTTCAACAGACGATCGACAACCGCCAGCGCGACATGCCCGCCTCGCTGACCCTGGAAGAGCGGACTCAGATCGAGGACCAGGTTTGGGAGCAGCTGATCGAGAGTCAGATGCTGGAGTCCGAGTACCGACGCCGCGGAATCAGCGTCACCGCCGATGAGATCGTCCAGGCGATGCGGAGCTCGCCCCCCGCGGAGCTCCGGAACATCCCGGAGTTCCAGACCGACAGCCAGTTCGACATCGCCAAGTACCAGCGCTGGCTTACCTCCAGCGTGGGGGCCCAGTACCTCCCCGCGCTCGAGTCCCAGTACCGCGACCAGCTCCGCCGCTCGAAGCTGCTCCGGGTGGTGGCCGCGGACATCTACCTCTCCGACGCGGCGCTCTGGGAGCAGTACCGGGACGAGAACGAAAAGGTGAAGGTCGCGCTCACCGCGATCATCCCCCGGAACGTCGTCCCTGACTCCGCGGTCAAGCTGACCGATGAGGAAGTCACCGCCTACTACCGGTCGCATCAGGACGAGTTCAAGCGGGCCCAGACCGCTTTCCTCAGTTTCGTGGCGCTGCCGCGTCTCACCGATGCGTCCGATACGGCGGCCGCGCGGGCGCGTGCCGACTCGGCCCGGGCCGCGATCGCCCGAGGGGAGCCGTTCGCCGACGTGGCGCGCCGCGAGTCCGACGACAGCGTCTCCGCCGCGAACGGCGGGGAGCTGGGCGAGTGGACCAAGGGCTCGATGGACCCGGCCTTCGACTCGGCGGCGTTCGCCATGCCGCTCAAGAAGGTGTCGGCGCCGGTACTCTCCCAGTTCGGGTTTCACCTCATCGAGATCACCAGCCGCAAGGGCGACAAGGCCAAGGGCCGGCACATCCTGATTCCGATCGAAGTCACCGGGGAGCACCGCGACCGCCTCGACGCGCAGGCCGACTCGCTCGAGCGGCTGGGCGCCGAGCGCGACGATCCCGCGGCGCTCGACACCGTGGCGCGGGCTCTGTCGCTGCCGGTCGGCAAGTCCGGCCCGGTACAGCAGGGCACCCGGGTGCAGCTCGGAAACCTCGTCGTTCCCGACGCCGGGGTCTGGGCCTTCCAGGGGCCGAAGGCGGGCGCCACCAGCCCGGTGGTCGAGACCTCGGTGGCGTACTACATCTTCCGCCTCGACAGCCTCCAGCCCGCGGGCGTCCCCCCGCTGGCCCAGATCAGGCCGTCGGTCGAGCACACGCTCAGAATCGAGAAGAAGAAGCACCTGGCGAAGCCGAAAGCCGAGGAGTACCTGAAGCGGGTGCGGTCGGGCGAGTCGGATGCCGAGGCCGCGAAGGCACTCAACCTGCCCCACCGGGTGTTCGGCCCGTTCACCCGGGTCAATCCGCCGCTCTCCGATCCCACGGTGGTGGGCACCGCGTTCGGGCTCGACGTGGGTCAGCGGAGCGGGCTGCTGGACACGCCCGAGGGGATGTACGTGTTGAAGGTGCTGGAGCACACCAAGGCGGACTCGGCGCAGTTCGCCAAGGAAGTGGACGAGTACCGGTCCAAGATGATCAATCTGGCCCGGCAGGATCGGATTCGTGGGTATATGGGCGCGCTGCGGGAATCCGCGACGATCGTGGACAACCGGGCGAAGCTCCAGCAGCAACTGCAACAGGCC
>CAYPAE010000035.1:8194-10718 GCA_964408595.1 uncultured Gemmatimonadaceae bacterium
GTACGCCAACAGGACCGCGATCAGGCTCAGCAGCGACACGTGCAGCCCGACCGGGCCCAGAGTGAAGCTTATCACCAGTAGATCGGCGGAGATAGGGCCGACCTGGGCGGTCCAGGTGCTGGTGAAGAAGGTGCGCGCGGCGCTGTCGGGGAGCGTCTGCCTCAGGAGAGCGGTGAGCGCCCCTCCGGCGACGAATCCCGCAACCAGGACGCCGAGGTAGAAGCCCGGCCGGTGGGGTCCGCTGGCCATCAGCGCCTGCGGTCCACGACGTAGACGATGCTGGCGCGGAGCGCGTCCCTCGCGGGGGAGGGCGGGAGGCGGTCGAGCTCGCTGTCGGCCTGCTGGGCGAGCCGGAGCGCACGCTCCCGCGCGTAGTCCAGCCCGCCGGCCTCGGCCACCGATTCCACCACCGCGTGGATCTGCTCGTCGGTGGGCTCCGGCGCCAGGAGCAGGTCCGCTACTCTGCGCCGGTCGGAGACGCCCATCTTCGGGAGCGCCGCGATCAGCGGGAGCGTCACCTTGTGCTCCCGCAGGTCCGATCCGGTGGGCTTCCCGGTGACGCTGGCGTCGCCCACGTAGTCGAGCAGGTCGTCCACGATCTGGAACGCCATCCCGAGCGCCTCACCGAACCGCCTGAGCGCCAGCCGCTCCTCCGGGCCCGCGTGGAGCGCCCCGACCTCGCACGAGCCTGACACCAGGGACGCGGTCTTCGACTGGATCAGGAGATCGTAGTCCTCTTCCGAGTACTGCAGCGGGTCGTGGGCCAGGAGCTGGCGCATCTCGCCGACCGTCATCTCGTTGGTGACCCGGCTCAGCACGCGGAGCGGCTCGAGGTCGCCGAGGCGGACCAGCTCGATCACCGCGCGGGAGTAAAGATAGTCTCCCATGATCACCGAGATCTGGTGGCTGAAGAGCGAGTTGATCGTCGGCATCCCCCGGCGGAGCACCGAATGGTCCACCGAGTCGTCGTGTACCAGCGTGGCCAGATGGATGAGCTCCACCACCGCGGCGAGCGTCGTCGCCCGAGGGTCCGGCTCCCCGGTGGCCTCGTCGGCCAGCAGCAGGAGCGTGGGACGGAACAGCTTGCCCTGCATCCGGAAGAGGTGCGAGTTCACCTCCGTGATCAGCCCGAAGTCCGCCTCGACCACGCGGCGGAGCTCCTGCTGCACCCGCTCGAGCCGGGCGCGCAACGGCCGCTGGATGTCGGCCAGCGAAACCGGGGCGGTCTGGGGGTTCACTTGCGCCGGTCCGCGGCCAGGCGGTGCATGCGGTCGCTCAGATCCATGAACCGGATGTCCACGGCGAGCGCCCGCTCGTAGCTGGTGATCGCGTCCGTCTCCTTCCCCTGCGCCTCCGCGGCCCGTCCCAGCCAGTACAGCAAGCCGATCTTGGCCTCGTCCCCGCTGTCCACCGTCTCCACCGCCCGGCGCAGCACGGTCTCCGAGATCGCGTATTGACCCTTGTCGAAGAAGCAGATGCCGAGCGCCTCCGAGGTCCGGAGCCGCCCTTCCGGAGACCGCAGCGCCTTCTGGAACTCCGCGATCGCCTCGTCGAGCAATCCCATCTCCTTGAACGCGACGCCGAGATCGTAGTGGGCGTCGTAGTCCTCGGAGTCGAGATTCTGCTCGATGCCGCGCTTGAACTGCTCGAGGATCTCATGGAACTCGCGCTGCTCATCCTGGTCCTTCGGGTCGGCCCGGTCGATCCGCATCCGGGTGTCGCGCGGCGAGCCTTCATCGAGGATCATGGACCCGAGGTCCACGAAAGAGTCGAGCGACTTCGCCGCCCGGGGTGCGGCCGGAGCGGCCGGAGCGGCGGGCGTCGCAGGCTCGGCTGCGTGCCCGGTGACGGGCTCCGGCTCGCCGCGGAGCGCCGCGAGCGCGCCGATCGCATGGGCGTTGCCGGGATCGTGCTCCTGCACCCGGCCGAACACCGCCATCGCCTTGTCGGTCGCGCCGCCGCGGGCGAGCGCGTCACCCAGCGCGAGATACGCGGCGAGCAGCGGGGCCCGCTCCCCGGAGCGGAAGGCGAGCTCCACCCGCTTCTGGTAGTGCCGGACGGTGTCGGGAGCCAGCATCGTCAGCCGTTCCGCCACCTCCACCGCGCGGGGCCAGTCGCCCAGCTGCTCGTAGCCACCCAGCCCGAGCTCGAGCTCTTCGAGCCCGCGGACGTCCTCCCCGCCCGAGAGGAGCCGGTCGGCCAGCTGAAGGTGCAGCTCGGGGTTGTCCGGGTCGTCGAGGATCAGGCTCTCCAGCTCGACGACGCTCGCCACCCCGGGAGGCTCGAGCGGAAGCAGCGGCAGGTCGCCGAGGGGAGTCGGCGGCTCCGCTCCTTCGGCCGCATCCTCGTCCAGATCGGGCTCCATGAGTTCGAGCTCGACCTCGGGCCCGGCATCGGGCTCTCCGATCGAATCGTCGACGATCGACACGATCAGATCGTCCGCGGTGGTGTCGAGCAGCACGGCATCGTCCAGGTCGCCCGCCGGCTCGTCCATGCCTTCGAGCGGCTCGCCGATGAATTCGAG
>CAYPAE010000036.1:0-10664 GCA_964408595.1 uncultured Gemmatimonadaceae bacterium
CCGTTCTACTGTCCGGCCGACGAGAAGGTCTACATCGACCTCGGGTTCTACGAGGAGCTGCAACGGCGCTTCGGGGCGCCGGGAGACTTCGCCCAAGCCTACGTTCTGGCGCACGAGATCGGGCACCATGTGCAGAACCTGCTGGGCACCGCGGCCGAGGCGCGTAGGGGCGCCAACCAGCTGTCGGTCCGGCTGGAGCTGCAGGCCGACTGCTACGCCGGGGTGTGGGCGCACAGCACGGCCCAACGAGAGCTGCTGCAGCAGGGAGACGTGGAAGAGGGGTTGAACGCGGCGGCGGCGGTGGGCGACGACCGACTACAGCGGATGGGCGGTGGACGAGTGGTCCCCGAATCCTTCACTCATGGCTCTTCGGAGGAGCGCCAGCAGTGGTTCCGGCGCGGCCTGGAGACCGGCCGGCCGGACGCCTGCGACACCTTCAGATGACTCGCCGGATCGCCGGAGTCCAGCGCGCCGGACGGTGCGCCGGTAAGCGCCGCCGCACCTCGTCCACGATGAAGCGCTGCACGACGCCGAGCTGCAGATAGCGGTTCTGCGCGATCGGGGGCAGATGGTGGAAGTCCAGGATCACCCTTCGGCAGAACGGCTCCCCGCAGCGGCATTCCATCGTCCAATGGTCCTCGCTCATCGTGGTGGAGTAGTCGAACCGGATCTCCTCTCCCGGCACGATGGGGCGCAGGGCGATCAGCACGCGATCGTTCATGATGCCCGCGTTCGGGTCGCACGAGTGGTTCGTGTATCGGCCCGGAGCCATCGTGTCCATGTACTCGTCGGGCCCGATCTGGAGCGCATAGGCCTGATCCTCGCCGAGCGCGAGAACCTCGGCGTGATTCAGGACCGGTCCGGTGAACACCAGGATCGGCTGCCCCGGCTGAAACGGCTGACGGGCGAAGAGCCCGCGCCCGAAGGCGCTCCGTCCGACTTCCAGCGTGGAGAGATTCATTCGCCCCTCCTCAGGCGAACCGGGTGAGAAGCACCACCGCGCACACCGCCATGCAGAGCCCCAGGACCTCGGACGGCCGCAGTGTCTCCCGGAACCCGATGATGCCCAGTGCCGTGAGCATCACCACGAAGCAGACCGCGTAGATCCCGCCGGTGGTTGCCAGCTTCAGATGGCGAAACACGTAGACCGTGCCGAACGCCGTCGAGGCGTAGATCACGAAGCCGGTGAGGAACGCCGCAGTTCGAAACGGCGCATCGGCGCTGCTCGCGCGCTTCAGGAAGTAGTCCCCGATCACGGCGAGGAGGCTGAGGCCCGCCGTGACCAGGATGGCGAGGGCGCGGGGCGAGAGCAGCTTTTCCATCAGACCGCATCCTCGTCGGGAGTCGCCACTAGCCCGCGCACGGCGCGCAGGGTGGTCGAGAATTCCTCCACCGGTACCGGCTTGCCGAACAGGTAGCCCTGCATCCGCTGGTAGCCCTGACGGCGGAGCACGTCGCGCTGGCCCTCGCTCTCGACGCCTTCGGCCAGCGCCTCGACCTGGAGGCCCTTCGCCATCGCCGCGATCGCGGCGGTGATCGCGGCGCTGCTGGCGTCGTGATCCACTCCGCGGATCAGCGAGCGGTCGATCTTGAGGGTGTCCACCGGGAAACGCCGCAGGTAGCTCAGCGACGAGTAGCCGGTGCCGAAGTCGTCGATCGAGATGCGAAGCCCGAGTCCCCGAAGCCGGGAGAGCGTCTCGAAGGCCTCCTGCGCGTTCTGGAGAAACGCGTTCTCGGTGATCTCGATCTCCAGCCGTCGCGGATCGGCGCCCGACTCCTCGAGCGCCCGGCCCACCGCCTGCACCAGCCCCGAGCCGCGGAGCTGCAGCCCGGCGATGTTCACCGCCACCCGGAGGTCGTGCCCGGCGGCGAGCCAGGCCTGCTGGCGGCGGCACGCCTCCTTCAGGACCCACTCGCCGATCGGGACCACCAGTCCGGTCTCTTCGGCGAGGGGGATGAACTCGTCCGGATGCACCAGGCCCATCTCCGGATGGAACCACCGGATCAGGCCTTCCGCCGCGGTGGCGGTGCCGGTCCGGACGTCCATGATCGGCTGCCAGTGGAGCACGAACTCTCCGCGCTCGAGCGCGCGGCGGAGGCTGGTCTCCATGGACAGGCGCTGGAAGGCGCGGAAGCTCAGCGATGGATCGTAGAAGTGGTAGTTGTTCCGGCCCGACGCCTTCGCCTGGTACATCGCCGCGTCCGCGTGCTTGAGCAGCGTCTCCGGGTCGTCGCCGTCCTGCGGATACAGGCTGATCCCGATGCTGGCGGTGGTGAAGACTTCGGGGCCGTTGAGCTGGATCGGCGCCTCGAGCGCGGCGAGAATCCTGCCGGCGACGCGCGCCGCGTCCGCGGCCGACGCGATCCCCGACAGGCAGACGATGAACTCATCGCCGCCGTGGCGGGCCAGGACCGACTCTTCCGCCTCGGCCGAGCCCCGGGTGAGCGGATCGGTGTCGCGGACGGCCTGGTTGAGCCGTGTCGCCACCTCCCCGAGCAGCAAGTCGCCGGCGCCATGGCCCAGGGTGTCGTTCACCTGCTTGAAGTGATCGAGATCCATGAACAGCAGCCCCACCAGCTTGCGGGAACGGCGGGCGTCGGCGATGGCCTGGAGCACCCGCTCCTGGAAGAGGATGCGGTTCGGCAGCGCGGTCTGGGCGTCGAAGTAGGCCAGCCGGCGGATCCGCTCCTCGGCTCGGCGCCGCTCGGTGACGTCCTGCACGGTGCCCGCGAGACCCGACGGACGGCCGTCCGCGCCGAGGACCACTTCGCCCTGGGCGTGCACGATCAGCTCCTCCGTCTTTGCCCGCACCCGGAACTCGATGCTGAAGCCGGAGCCCGCCCGCAGCCCCTCGTCGAACGCTTCCCGGACGGCGGCGCGATCCTCGGGATGGACACAGGCGATGAACTCCTCGTGGGTCGCCGCGGCCTCGGGGGCGACGCCGAGCAGGCAACTGGTCTGCTCCGACCAGTGGTGCCGGCCGTTCGCGGCGTCCCACTGCCAGTCGCCGATCTTTCCGATGCGCTGTGCGGCGGCGAGGCGCGCCTCGCTGGCTCGAAGCGCGTCGAGGGTGGACTTGGCGCGGAGGAGATAGTGGATCCGCTGGCCGAGCACGATCCACTTCACCGTCTTGAGCTCGAAGTCGGTGGCCCCCACCTCGTACGCCCGGATGATCGCCGCCAGGTCGTCGCTTCCGGTGAGCATCACGATCGGCACGCTCCCGCCTCCCGGCATCGCGCGGAGCGCGGCGCAGGTGGCGAAGCCGTCGAGACCCGGCATCGCGACGTCGAGCAGCACCAGCTCGGGCCGCTGGGCGGCGAAGAGGCGGATCGCCTCCTCGCCGCCGGACGCCTCGATCACGGTCAGGCCGGCGCCTTCGAGCGACGCGCGCAGGAGGCACCGGGTCGTGACGTCGTCGTCCACGGTGAGGATGAGCGGGGAGTGGCCGTCGAAAGCCTCAGGCATTGGGCCCGCTCGGCAGGAGCTCGCTCAAGGCGGAATGGACCCTCTGGTATTCGAGCTCGATCTCGTCGATGAGCCGGGTCAGGTCGGCGTGGGCACCCGCCTGTCCGGCGGTCTCGGCGTCGTTCAGCAGCCGGGCCAGACCCGAGGCGCCCAGCATCCCGGTGCTCGACTTGATGGTATGCGAGATCCGTTGCGCCTCGGCGCAGCCGCCCGAGTCCACGGCCGCCCGGAGATGCCTGATCGCGACCGGGGTGTGCTCCAGGTAGATGCCGACCAGCCGGCTGAGGGTGTCGCCCGGCCGCTTGCTCGGCATGGCGCGGATCGCGTCGATGACGGTCGGGTCGAGCACGCCGTTGGACGACGGCGCCGAGCCGTTCGACGAAGCAGACCCGTTCGGGTGCCCGACCGCGGTGGCCGGGGCCGATTCGGCAGCCGGGGTCGAGACGTTGAAGGTGACGACCGCCCCCCCGATCTCCGCCGCGCTGGAGCCCGAGACCCAGCGCCGCACCGCATCGCCCAGCTCCGACTGGCGGACCGGCTTCGAGAGGTAATCGTCCATGCCCGCCGCGAGGCACCGCTCGCGCTCGCCCTTCAGGGCGGACGCGGTGAGCGCGACGATCGGCACCCGGCGGCGGCCGGCGAGCCGCTCCACGCGGCGGATCTCGGCCGTCGCCTCGAAGCCGTCGAGCACCGGCATCTGGCAGTCCATGAAGACGAGGTCGAAGGAGCCCTCCCTCACGGCGGTCACCGCCTCGCCGCCGTTCCCGGCCTCCGCGGTGACGCATTCGTAGACCTCCAGCATGCCGACGATGACCGCGCGGTTCACCGCGTTGTCGTCGACGATCAGGACTCGTGCGCCCGCCTGGCGGCCTGCCTCCGGCACCGGCGCCGCGCGGCCGCTGGACTGCGACGCGCCGCCGCGCCCGAGCATGGTCACCAGGCAGTCCACCAGCTGCGCTTGCCGGATCGGCTTGGTGAGGTAGGCGTCCACGCCGGCGCGGCGCGCCTCGGCCGGCTCGCCCTGGCCGCCCACGGAGGTGAGCAGGAGCAGACCCATGTGGGGCAGCTCGGGCGAGCCGCGGATGGCGCGAGTCAGTTGCAGGCCGTCCATCCCCGGCATCATCATGTCGAGCACGCCCAGCTCGTACGGGGTCCCCCGCTCGGCCGCCTCGAGCGCCAGACGGAGCGCCGACGGACCGTCGGCCGCGCAGGTCACCGCCATGCCGCAGGACTGGAGCGAACGCGCCAGCACTTCGCGGTTGGTGGCGTTGTCGTCCACCACCAGGGTTCGCCGGCCCAGCAGCTCGGTCCGACGGGCCACCCCTCGCCCCGCCGAATCCACCCGCCGGGCGAACCGGGCGGTGAAGCGGAAGACCGACCCCGCGCCCAGCGTGCTGGTCGCGGCGATCTCGCCGCCCATCAGGCCGACGATCTGCCTCGAGATCGCCAGGCCGAGACCGGTGCCGCCGTACTTGCGCGTGGTGGAGCCGTCCGCCTGGACGAAGGCGTGGAACAGCCGCGGGAGCGCGTCGGCCGGGATGCCGATCCCGGTGTCCCGCACCTCGAACCGGAGCAGCGCGGCTTCGCCGCTCTCCTCCACCAGGTCGACCCGAACGCTCACCTCGCCCGACTCGGTGAACTTCACCGCGTTGCCCACCAGGTTCATGAGCACCTGGCGCAGGCGGCCGGAATCGCCGATGAGGGCATCGGGCACCCGCTCGTCCACCACGGTCACCAGCTCGAGGCCCTTGTCGTGCGCCCGCTGCGCCAGGATGTCGCAGACGTTTTCGACCGACTCGCGAAGGTCGAAATCGATCTCCTCCAGCTCCAGCCGCCCGGCCTCGACCTTGGAGAAATCGAGGATGTCGTTGATCACGTTGAGCAGCGACTCCGCCGACACCCGCACCGTCTCCGCGTACCGCTGCTGCTGGGGGGACATGCTGGTGCGCAACAGGAGTTGGGTCATCCCGACGACGCCGTTCATCGGCGTCCGGATCTCGTGGCTCATGTTGGCGAGGAACTGGGACTTGGCCTTGCTCGCCTCCTCCGCCTGCCGGGCCAGCTCGCAGGCCTCGCGGGTGCTGGCCTCCAGCTGACTGGTGCGCTCCTCGACCTTCTGCTCCAGGCCCCGCTGGTATTCCTCGACCTCGCTCCGGTAGGCGCGCAGCCGCTCCACCATCGCCCGGAAGGACCGGGCGAGGACGCCGACCTCGTCGCCGCCACCCGACTCGATCTCGACATCCAGCTGGCCGCGGGCGACCGCCTGGGTGGCGCCGACGAGCTTGGCGATCGGGGCGCTGATCCGGCGGACGAGGACGTTGGCCAGGAGGACACTCACCAGGCTCACCACCAGCGCGGCGAGCGCGGCCTCGTGGAGGAAGCCCTGTAACTCCAGGCGGGTCTGTTCCTCGCTCAGACCGAGCTGGACCCACCCGGCCGTCAGAGGGGCGCCGGACTGGCCCATCACGTCGTCCGAGAGCAACCCGCCGGCGGACCCGGAGCCGCCGACCGGCACGGTCACGTCCACGACGCGATGGCCGCCGGGGCGCGCCAGGACTTTCAGAGTCTCGGCCCCCGCGTGCCCGGGGCCGCGAGCGGTGTCGGCCGCCGGGGGCAGCTCGTACCCGGGCAGCAGTGCCTCCGCGAAGAGCTGGTTCCGCCGCCCGCCCAGGAAGCGGACGTAGGCCACCTCGGAGTCGGCCCGTAAGCCGTGGGCGATCTGGCGCAGCGCCTCGGCGTTCTGGGTGTAGACCGCGAACTCGCTGTTCTGCGCCACCATCTGGGCGAGGGTCTCGCCCTTGCGCGAGAGCCGCTCGAAGCGGTCGCTGACGGTCCGGTAGGCCGCGACGCCGAGGACGAGCAGCGTCGTCAGCATCACGGAGCCCGTCGTGAGCAGCCGCAGCTTGGCGGCGAGGCTGAGTCGGCCGATAGGCATGGGCTTCCCTACTCCACCACTTCCGCGGCGTCGCGGAACACGCGCTCCGGCAGCTCGAGCTTCATCTGCTCGGCGGTCTTCCGGTTGAGCGTGTAGCGGATCTTGCGCGGCGGCACCGGCGGCAGCGTGCTCGGCGCCCGTCCCGCCAGAATCTTCCCGGCCATTTCGGCACACTGCACGCCGATGTCGCCGTAGTCGCGGTCCAGCGCGTACAGCGCGCCCGCCTTCACCCACGGTGTCGAGTGGCCGATCAGCGGGATCTGATGGCGGAAGGAAAACACCAGCAGCGACTTCGCCGTCTCGGGGTTGAAGACGATCGGGTCGGTGACACCCCAGAGCACGTCGGCGCGATCGGCCAGATTCTCCAGCGCGTCGGGCAGCTCCTGGGGTCCGTCGATGTGATAGGCCTGGATGGTGAGGTTCGACTCCGGCGCCAGCCGCTCGGCCCGCGCCACCCGGATCTTGGTGTCGGCGGAATGGTAGATCACCCCCACGCGGTGGAGCGACGGGAGCAGCCGCGCGAGCCACTCGAGCTCGGTCTGGATCGGGAACTGAAGAAAGACGCCGGTGGCATTGGACGACCCCTCGAGCTCGTCCGCCGAGAGGATCATCCCCGCCACCAGCGGTGTCGTCGGATAGCGCCGGAGCGACTCGCGGGTGGCGAGGGTCCCCAGCGTGAGCACGAGATCGGCTTCGGCGGTCTGCGGAATGAGCTGCGGAGCGCGCTGGGCGTCGCCGTCGAGCTGAATGACCTTCACCGACACGCTCCCCCCCTCGTGCTCGAGCGACTGCCGGAAGCCGGTGAGCGCGGCCCGGTAGGGCGCCGCATCCTGGCTGACCACCACCAGCACGCGGGCGGTCTGCTGCGAAGGGAGAGCCGGAGACCCTGAGATGGTGAGCCCGACGAGCGCCGCCAGGCCCGGAAGCTTCAAGAGGATCGGCAAGTGAAGCTCAGAACTGGTAGCGGGCGCCGACCCGAACCACGCGCCCGTCCTGGGTGACGACTTCCTGCGCGAGCTCCGCGCCGCCGGGGTCGCCATAGCGCCGGTTCAGCAGGTTGTAGACGCTGCCCGACAGCTCGAGACCGCTCCGGACGGGGCGCGCGAGCAGCGTGAGACTGACCAGGCCGTATGCGGGGACCTCGGCGCCGGTGACTGTGCGGCGCGAGCCGAGATAGCGGAACTCGCTGCTGACGCGCGCCTTGTCGCCGAGCATGCCGAGCGAGAGCCCCAGCCGGGCGACGTGGCTCGGCGAGTTGACCGGCGCGATCCCAGCCGCCACGTCGCGCACGTGCTGTCGCGCGTAGCTCGCGCGGGCGGAGAGCTGGCCCACCGACCCCTCCGCCTCGAGCTCCACGCCGGTGGAGCGGACCCGGTTCAGGTTGCCGAACACCAGCAGATCGTCGGTCGAGTCGCTGTAGATGCTGATCAGGCCCGCGGCATCGAAGTGGTAAACCGACACGGTGCCCCGCAACGTGCGCGCGAGCTGCCGCTCCGCGACCAGCTCGTAGCTCTCGATCGTCTCGGGACGCAATAACGGGCTGGGCTTCTGGGTCAGCCCGCCGTCCTGGGAGTAGAGCTCGTACAGATTGGGGGCGCGGAACGCCCGGCCGTAGAGCCCCTTCAGCGTGGTGGCGCGGTCCAGGGTATAGATCAGCGCCGCCCGTGGATTCGTGGTATGGCCGAAGGTGTCGTACGAGTCGTGCCGCAGCCCGGCATTGAGTATCAGCGACTTGGTGATCCGGAACTCGTCCTGCACGAAGACCGCCCACACCTCGGAATCGCGCCGGTCGTCGAGATAGCTCTGGAACGGCTCCTCGTCGAAGAGCTCCTGGTCCTGCCGCAGGTTGATACGGTACTCGGTGCCGACCACCACCTTGTGCCGTCGGCCGATGGGCCGGATGTACTGGGCCTCGAGCGTGGTCCAGTCGCCGCTTTGGTTGTCACGCTGCACCACCCCGTCGTAGGGATAGGTGCCGCTGTAGCGGTGCCGGTCGTAGGCGAGGGAGACGTTGATCCGGGAGAGATCGGCGAAGGGATGGTCGTAGCGCGCGACCGCGAAGGCGTGGCCGTCCCGCGTCGCGAGCCGGGGATCGTCGAAGGTCGTCCCGTACGACGCCGTCGGGACTTCCTTCTTTCGGCCCTGAACGCCGGCCTCGAAGCTCCAACCCTGGTAGGTGAGCTTGGCGAAGCCGTCGGCGGTCCGATCGCCGTCGAGGCCGCTCGCCAGTCCGTTGTTGGTCTCGGGCGCGTCGAACTCGGGGAAGTAGAGGTCCGGGCCCCGGCTCTCGTAGTATCCGCCACCAATGACGTACTCGACCCCACTGCTGGCCCGGCGCCCGTAGAGTCCGCGGGCCCGGTAGGCGCCGAAGGTGCCGGCGTCGGCCACGACCTCACCGCCCTGGAGCGACCGACCGCTGCGGGTGACCATGTTCACCACCGCGTAGAAGGCGTTGGTGCCGTACAGCGACGAGGCCGCCCCGCGGATGATCTCGACCCGCTCCACCGTGCTGAGGTCCAGCGCCGACTCGGTGCCGACGTAGGCGGCATCGGCCACGTTGTCGTTGAGCCGGTGGCCGTCCACCAGAAGCAGAATGCGGGTGTTGTAGTCGCCCGGGAGGGTGAAGCCACGGACGGCGACGTAGGTGTAGTTGCGGTCGTAGCTGGTGAAGAAGCCGCGGACGCTGTTGAGCGCCTCGGCGAGCGTGCGGTAGCCGAAGCGCTCGATCTCTTCCCGCGTGATGACGGTGATCGAGGCCGGGGCCTCGCGCGGGTCCTGCTCGTACTTCGAGGCCGCGGTGACGCTGGGGACCTCCTGGAACAGCGCCGCCTCCCCCAGAACCTCGGAGGCGTCCGGCGTCTGCTGAGCCCAGGCGGACGTGGCAGCACCGAGCGCGATCAGCCACACCGCCGCCACCCGCAAGAGCTTCGCAATCTCTCGCATAACGCAGCACCACCGTGACCGGAGGAGAAGGCAAGTACTCTTCCAGGGCTTAGTTAGGCCCTGACTAGGTCAAGATTTTGCAGTTTGTGTGCCAGTGCGGAGTGCAAAAGATGGTGCGGTCGGGCGACCGGGGCGGGAAGGTTGGTGAAGCGGGGCTCAGTTGGGGGGCGCTTCCCTCCGCTCGATCTCGGTCACGCCCTTCACCCGGCGGACGGCCTTCAGCACCTTCGCCAGGTGCGGGAGGTTGTCCACCTCGACGAAGATGGTGCCGAAGACGGTGCCGTCTCGGGTCCGGATGTCGGCCGCGCGAATGTTGGTGCCGGTCTGGCTGATCGCCTCCATCATGTCGGCGTACAGTCCGCGGCGGTCCTCGCCGGTGACGGCGAGTCGCACCGCGAACGATTCACCCTGGCTTTCCTGCCAGTCGATCTCGACCCGCCGCTCCTCGGCGGACAGGGTGAGCAGGTTCGGGCAGTCGGAGCGGTGGATCGAGATCCCGCGTCCCTGGGTGACGTAGCCGACGACGGAATCGCCCGGCACCGGTTGGCAGCACTGCGCGTAGCGGACCATCAAGCCGTCCACGCCCTGGATCTTGATGCCGCGGCCAAGCCGGATCCGCTCGATGACGCGGCCGAAGACGGTCGGCTTGGGCTCCTGCAGCTCGTCGTTCGGCAGCTCGGGATAGAGCGCGCGGATCAGCTGCCCGATGGCTACGTCGCCCCGGCCGACCGCGATTTCCAGTCCCTTCCCGTCGGCCAGCGAAAGCGCCTGCGCCGCCCGGGCCAGGCGCGCGTCGTCGGGCGCGTCGAGGCGCCGGCGACGAACCTCCCGCGCGAGGATCTCCTTGCCGAGTGAAATGCTGACCTTTTCCTCCTCGTGGTTGATCCATTGCTTGACCTTGTGCCGCGCGCGCGCGGTGCGGACGTGGCTGAGCCAGTCCCGGCTCGGCTTGGCCGAGGGGCTGGTGAGGATCTCGACGGTGTCGCCGCTCTTCAGCTCGCGGTGCAGCGGAGCGATGCGCCCATTGATCTTGGCACCCTGGCAGCGGAGACCGACCTCGGTGTGCACGTGGAATGCGAAGTCGATCGGCGTGGACCCCTTGGGCAGCCGCTTCACGTCGCCCTGCGGCGTGAAGATGAAGATCTCGTCCTGGTAGAGGTCCACCTTCAGGAACTCGAGGAACTCCTCCGGGCTGTGCGTGTCCTGCTGCAGCTCGATGAGCTGGCGGAACCAGCCCAGGTGCTGGTCCAGCTCGTCAGGCTTGCCGTCCCGCTTGTAGAGCCAGTGCGCCGCGATGCCGAACTCGGCGGTGCGGTGCAT
>CAYPAE010000037.1:0-562 GCA_964408595.1 uncultured Gemmatimonadaceae bacterium
CGGCAGCGTACCGACGGTGGCCCTCGCTTCCTGGCGATTCACGGTACGCGGCGCGGTGGAGCGCCCATTCGAGGTGGACTGGGAAGAGCACCAGTCGCTCCCGCGGCGGGAGGCCGCCTGCGACATCCACTGCGTGACGCGCTGGAGCCGCTACGACAACGTCTTCGGCGGGGTGCCGGTCCAGGACCTCCTGAAACGGGCCGGCGTCCGCCCCGAGGGACGCTTCGTGCTGGTCTCCGCCGAGCAGGGATTCACCACCAACCTTCCGCTGGAGGATCTCGACCGGCCGGAGAACCTGCTAGCTCTTACCCACGACGGCGAGCCGCTCACTCCCGAGCACGGCGGACCCGTCCGGCTGCTGGTCCCCCACCTCTACCTCTGGAAGAGCGCGAAGTGGGTGAAGGGGTTCGAGATTCTGGATCAGGACTACCCCGGCTTCTGGGAGCAGAACGGGTACCACATGCGTGGCGACCCGTGGGCGGAGGAGCGATTCGGGAGGCCCGATCCGGTGCGGATGAGACGGGGTAGCCGGGCAGGCGGGCAGGCGGGCGGCGGGAAAGAA
>CAYPAE010000037.1:585-5031 GCA_964408595.1 uncultured Gemmatimonadaceae bacterium
GGGGGGCGGGGGGGGGGGGGGGGGGGGGGGGGGGGTGCCCCCCCCCCCCCCCCCCCCCCCCCCCGCGGCCCCGCCGAACTCACTTGCCTTTCCAACGCTACCCGGTTTTTCTGTCTATCATGGCAGAATCACCTCGCCGCCCCACCCCTGAGGCGCAGGCGGAGCAACGGATCAAGGAGATCCTCCGGGCCGCGGACAGTTGGGCAAGAGAGGCCCCGGGGGCGCTGATGCCGGCCATCCGCGCGGTCTGCATCAGGCTGGCGGAGATGGTGGCCGATCAGCGGCACTATCTCGCGCCGCTGCCCGAGCCGCAGGAGGCCGAGCGGCGGGCGGTCCTGACCCTGGTCGCCGACAAGCTGCGGTCCGGGGAGGTCACCTCGGGAGTGGAGGACCACCTGAAGGGACTCGAGGAGCTGGAGCTCCGCTCCACGGGATCCTGGGCGACGGTGGCCACGGCCCAGAGTGAGTGGATCACGACCGCCATCCGATACCTCGAGGGCTGCGCGGCCAAGCTGCCGACCGGCGAGCGCCCCGACTCCTACTGGGCGGACGACGTGGTCGCGGGGATCATCGCGTCGGCCCGCGCGCTCATCGGGGTGGACGAGCTCCACGCCCGCACCGAGGCGCGCTACTCCGGCCCGATCAAGCGGGTGGCCCCCGAGGACGAGCTCTAGACCGCTTCGACCGCCTCGCGCTCCGTGTCGCCCTCCTCCTGCACTGCACCGCCTCGCTCAGCGAACAGCTCGAAGAACCTGCCGAAGACCTGGATCCCGCTCCACAACTGAGCCAGATCGAGCTTCTCGTTGGGCGAATGCAGACCGTCGTCGGGCAGGCCGATTCCGGTCAGGATGACGGGCGCGCCGGCGAGGCCCAGCTCGGGAATGATCGGGATCGAGCCCCCCGAGCGAATGGACACGGTGCGCCGGCCCACCACCTCCTCGAAGGCTTCGTCCAGCACCGCGAAGGCCGGGTGGTCCACCGGGATCTGCACCGGATCGCCGCCGTGCAGCAGCGTGACCTTCACGTCGGCCCATTTCGGCGCGAGATCGGCGACGGCGCGCTCGAGCTGCCGGCCCACCTTCTCGTAGCGCTGGCCCGGGACCAGCCGCAGGCTGACTTTCGCCACGGCGTGCGCCGGGATCACCGTCTTGGCGCCGTCCCCCACGAAGCCGCCGCGGATCCCGTGGATCTCGAACGTCGGCAGCGCCCAGGTGCGCTCGAACACCGAGCGATCCTCGAGGCCGGTGAGCGCCTCGCCGGTCACCTCGTCGCGGAGGAAGGCCTCCTCGTCGAAGGGCAGCTTCCGCCAGGCCTTGAGCTCCTTCTTGGAGGGCTCCTCGACCGACTTGTAGAGCTTGGGGATCCGGATCTCGCCGTCGGCGCTCTTGAGCCGACTCAGGATGCGGACCAGCGTCTCCAGCGCGTTGGGCGCCACGCCGCCGTACGAGCCGGAGTGGAGATCGCGCTGCAGCGTGCGGACCGAGACCTGGGCGTAGCAGAGCCCGCGGAGCGCGGTGTAGACCGCGGGCCAGCCGGGCGCGAAAAAGGAGCTGTCGCAGACCAGGACGGCGTCCGCGCGGGTCCGCTCGGGCTCGGCCCGGAGCAGGTCGAAGATCACCCGCCCACCGCACTCCTCCTCGCCCTCGAAGATGAAGCGGAGGTTGAGCGGCGGCTGTCCGTTCGCATCGAGCACCGCCTCGTAGGCCTTCAGCAGGCAGAAGACCTGGCCTTTGTCGTCCGCCGCGCCGCGGGCGTACAGCTTCCCCTCGCGCACGGTGGGCGAGAACGGCGGAGAGTCCCACTCCTCGATCGGGTCGGGCGGCTGCACGTCGTAGTGCCCGTAGATGAGGAGCGTGGGTCGGCCGGGAACCACCGGACCCTCCGCCCAGACCACGGGGTGTCCGTCGCCCTCGATCAGGTCCACCACCGGACAGCCCAGGCGGGTCAGCTCGGTGCGGAGCCAGTCGGCCGCGCGGCGGGTATCCGCGGCGTGAGCGGGCAGGGTGCTCACGCTGGGGATCGAGAGAAAGTCGGAGAGCTCCTGCAGCAGCCTCGGCTGCTCGCGATCGACGAACGTGGTGTCCATGGCGCGAGTCCCTGTGACGGTCGGGGGGAGTTCAGTGGCAGGAATAGTACACGGCGCCGCCTCGTCCGCGGGAGGGCAGCTACTCGATCGCCTGTTCCAGCCGGGCGAACGCGCTGTCGCCCTGAACTCCATGCATCACCTTCTCCAGAGCGCCGACGCTCGACCGCACGTCGCGGTCGTGGCGGTCGAACCACTGGTCGAAGAGATCCAGTCGGGTGCGGTAGATCGTGGCCCCGATGAGCCTCGCGTTGTTGACCGGGCGCTCGGGCAGGCGGCCCATCCGGAAGCTCCTGAGGTTCGCGCCCACCGGGCCCTCGAGCTGTGCCCTGGCCCATGCGCCTGCCTCGGCCCGGCCCGCTTCGAGCCTGGCCGAATCCGGGTGGGTGGCGTACAGCGAATCGAGCCGGGCGATGAGGCCGCCGTAGAACTCGCCAAGCACCATTTCGTCGTGGAGCCGGTCGGCGGCCTGGCGCGCGTTCGCCGTGTCCGCCCGGGCGGCGAAGAACGATTCCGCCGACCGATAGCCCACGAACTGCGCGAAGCTCTCGTTGAACGGCGTCGCGCTCCGCAGGTACAGGGTGTTGTGGGCGATTTCGTGGAACACGGTCGCCGCCAGCTCGACCGAGTCCCGGGTGAGTGCCGTCGAGAGCAGGGGATCGTTGAACCATCCGAGCGTCGAGAAAGCCGACGACGGGCGGAGGTAGACGTCGTAGCCCTGAGCCGAGAGTCGGTCGCTGGCCCGGCGCGCGGCCTCGAGATCGAAGAACCCCTTGTACGGGATCCGCCCGACGATGGGATACTTCCAGGTGTAGGGACAGATGCAGTCCTTGGGCGCGGCCTGAAGGACCAGCAGCAGGGTGTCGCGACCGACGTCGGCGTAGGTGGTGTACGTCTCCTTCGCGTCGAGCCCGAGCCTGGCGGCGTAGTCGCGGCTCTCCAGGACCAGGCGCAGTGAATGCCGGACGGCGGGGTCGGTGGTGCGATCGGCCACCAGCTCGGCGATCGGCTCCCGGGCCTGGAGAATCCTGGTCTCCTCGATGCCCGCCCGGGTGACGTAGCGGACGTCATCGCTCGCCAGGTAGGCGGTGCCGTAGCCGGCGAAGATAGTCGCGACCACTATCAGGAAGATCATGGGCTTCACCGGAGGCGGAGGACGGCGGTGCGCGGAACGACGTCGGGCGAGAGTGCGTTGCTGCCGTCGGGACGGGTGAGTATCAGATCCAAGGCGGCGCCCGAGGCAGGCTGCTCCACCGCCAGGTGCTGTCCCGAGCCCGCCCGCAGCACGCCGTTCCGGAGGTAGTCGTCCCCGGTGAAGACGTCGGGCTCGAGCGGATAGGGGCTGGGGAACTCTGCCGGGTCGTCCTGGTGGAACGACGCGAAGATGTCGCGAATGCTCCAGCTGGTATAGCCGAGCCTGGTGCCCGCGGTGAGGTCCTCGAACTCCGGACTACCCTCGAGATAGTTGGCCAGTTGCCACTCTCCGAGCAGCCGGTCGAAGGAAGTCTCCGTGGCGCTGACGACGTTCCCGGTCCCTGTTCGGGTGGTCTGCACCAGCGCGCGGGTGAGATCGGTGCCGAGCGTCGGCTCGGCCGCGAAGTGATCCGCGAGCCAGCGCACGAAGAGCCAGGTCGCGCCATACTGGGTCAGCGGCAGCGGGGGCCGCCGAGGACCGATCAGATAGGCGTCGTCCGCCTGGGCCAGGTAGTTGTATGCATTGACGAAGTTGCCCGAGTGGAACTGGGTCAGGCAGTCGTTGTCGAGGCACCGGTCATCCGGTACCAACCTGCCGCCGAGCTCCTCGGCCATCCCCGAGAGGCCCTCGTCCAGCCAGAAGTCCTCGGCGTCGCCGTCTCGCAGGATCACTTTCTGGCCGTAGTTGATCATGTGCTGGAACTCGTGGATGAACACCGACGGGAGCAGCTCGATCGCGCGGTCGCGATCCACCCCGCACTCCTCGTCGGGCGTCAGGCCGTAGAAGATCTCGGCGTCGTTCGAGCCCACCAGGTCCGCGAAGAGGTCCACCGCGAAGAAGAGTCCCACCACGACCTGCCCTTCCCCACATCCCGCGAGCCGGGTCACCCGATCGGTGAGCAGGACGAGCACCACGCCGTCGTCGTTGACGTCGGTCTCGCTCCCGAAAGCGTTCACGTCGATCGGGTGGAGATGGTCGTCGAACAGGCTGCCGATGGCCGCGAGGTCGCTCGAGGTGTAGCCCCCCTGGGTCGGCGCCGCGGCGTCGAGGAAGATCGCGACGTGGGTCCCGACGTAGCGAGCGGTGCTCTGCACCTGCACGTAGTCGTCCGGCTCGGTGCCCGACACGTCGGCGCTGCGGAGCACGTTGAAGGTGCGCTCCTCCCCGA
>CAYPAE010000037.1:5131-10647 GCA_964408595.1 uncultured Gemmatimonadaceae bacterium
TCGGTGCCCGACACGTCGGCGCTGCGGAGCACGTTGAAGGTGCGCTCCTCCCCGAGCACGGGAGGCGCCGCCTTCGCCGAGGGCCCCACCCGGCCGCCCACCCGCGGCGCCGGCCGGTTCCGCGCCAGATCCTGGCCCAGCACCCGAAGCCGGTTATGGAGCAGCTGCGGTGGCGTCGCCCGAGACTGGGCAGCCTGGGAGCTCGGCCGGACCACGGCCGCGGGCGGTGGAGTGCCGGTCGTTCCGGTCAACTGGTACTCGGCGGAGGTGCCGTCACGGCTCTCCTCGCCGGCGGCCGAGTAGGCCAGGTAGAGGTACTGGGCGCCACCCGGGCCGGCCTCCTCCAGGCGAATGCAGGCCGTCTGGGAGGCGTCCGCGATCTCCAGCTGGCCGGGGGAGAGCGCGGTTGGCTCGACCTGGTCGCAGTCCACGACCGGCGCGCCGGGGCCGCTGCCGTCGCCGCATCCGGCAGCGAACGCAAAGGCGAGAGCGGGAAGAATGGGCTGGCGAAGGCGGGTCACGTGGGGGGCTCCAGGCCGGCAAAACCGAAGGGGACGAATTGAGCAAGATAAGGAACGACAACGGCTTTTGACAATCGTCGGAGCGGCCGGTAGCTTCTCCCTGTGTCCCAGAACAATTGGTTGTCGGCGGTACGGTTCGGTCCCGATGGACTGGTCCCCGTGGTCGCCCAGGAGAGCAGGTCGGGGGACGTCCTCATGGTGGCATACGCCGACCGCGAGGCGCTCGAGCGCACCCTCTCAACCGGCTTCGCCCACTATTACAGCCGCTCCCGCAAGACCCGGTGGCGCAAGGGTGAGACTTCGGGCCACCAGCAACGGGTGGCCGAGATCCGGCTGGATTGCGACGGGGACACGGTTCTCTTCCGGGTCGAGCAGACCGGGCCGGCCTGCCACACGGGCACCAGGACGTGTTTTTCGATGGCGGGGCAGCGGGACGGCGGGGCGGCGGGGCAGTTGGTGGCTGGGGAGGATCCGGGGGGTCACCTGTTGACCCGGCTGGCCGCGACCATCGCCGCGCGGGCGGCGGAGCGGCCGGAGGGCTCGTATACCGTCCAGCTCCTCAACCGCGGGATACCCAAGATTTCGCAGAAGGTCGGCGAGGAGGCGGTCGAGCTGGTGGTGGCGGCGAACGCGGAGGACGATGCGCGGGTCGCGGCCGAATCGGCCGATCTGCTGTACCACCTGCTGGTGTTGCTCCAGGCCCGGGGCATTACGCTGGACGCCGTGTTGCGCGAGCTCGAGAACAGAACCAGGTGAGCCGCTAGCTCCCCCATGCCTTTCGTCCACCTCCACACCCACAGCGAGTATTCCCTCCTCGACGGAGCGAACCGGATCCCGGATCTGGTGACCCACGTCAACAAGCTCGGCATGGACAGCCTGGCGGTCACCGACCACGGGAACATGCACGCGGCCTGGAGCTTCTACGAGGAGGCGAAGGCCCAGCAGATCCGCCCGATCCTCGGCTTCGAGGCCTACCTCGCCTTCGGGCCACGGCAGGCGCGGGAGAAGCCGTCGTGGGCGCCGGCGGCGTACAGCCATCTCGTGCTCCTGGCCCGGAATCGCGCTGGCTACAAGAATCTGGTCCGGCTTACCTCGATCGGCTTCACCGAAGGCTTCTACCGGCGGCCGCGGATCGACAAGGACGTGCTCGCGGCGCACTCCGAGGGCATCGTCTGCCTGGCGGCGTGCCTCTCGGGCGAGGTGGCGATCCATCTGCGGCAGGGTCGCTACGAGGAGGCGCGCAAGAGCGCCGAGTGGTTCGCGCGGACCTTCGGTCCCGAGGGCTTCTGGCTCGAGATCCAGCAGCACGGCATCGGGGAGGAGCGCGTCGTGGCGGAGGGGATGCTCCGCTTGGGGCAGGAGCTTGGGCTCGGCGTGGTCGCCACCAACGACGCGCACTATCTCCGCCGGGAAGATGCCGAGGCGCACGACGTGCTGCTGGCCATCGGCACCGGCAGCGACCTGGACGACCCCAAGCGGTTCCGGTTCACCGGGCAGGAGTCGTACGTCAAGTCCGAGCAAGAGATGCGGGCGCTCTTCCCGGACCATCCCGAGGCCTTGGCCAACACCCAGCGGGTCGCCGACCTCTGCGAGTTCGACTTCGAGAAGAAGTATTTTCTGCCCGGCTTTCCCCGCCCCGCCGGGTACGCGAGCGACGAGGCGCTGCTGGACCATCTCGCGCGCGAGGGAGCGGAGCGCCGTTACGGGGCACCCCTGCCCGCCGCGGTTGCCGAGCGGCTCGGGTACGAGCTCGGCGTCATCAACCGGGCGGGGTACGCCGGCTACTTCCTCATCGTCCAGGACTTCATCGCCGCCGCGCGCGAGCGCGGGATCCCGGTCGGGCCGGGCCGGGGCTCGGCGGCGGGGTCCATCGTGGCGTACGTGCTCGGGATCACCAACGTCTGCCCGCTCAAGTTCGATCTCCTCTTCGAGCGGTTCCTCAATCCCGAGCGGGTGTCGATGCCCGACATCGACGTGGACTTCTGCTTCGAGCGCCGGGGCGAGGTGATCGAGTACGTCCGCGAGCGCTACGGCCGGGACAGCGTCGGGCAGATCGTCACCTTCGGGACGATGAAGGCGCGTGCCGCGGTGAAGGACGTCGCCCGGGTGCTCCGGATCCCGCCCGGCGAGGCCGACCGGATCACCAAGCTCATCCCTTCGGGGCCGGCGTACAGCCTGACCATCCCGGAGGCGGTGCAGCGGGTAGACGAGATGCGCGAGCTGGTGAAGGGGAATCCGGAATACGAGCGGCTGGTGGACCTGAGCTCGAGGATCGAGGGCATCTCACGGCACATGTCGGTGCACGCCGCGGGCGTCGTCATCGCGCCGGGGCCGCTCGCCGAATACGTGCCGGTCTGCACCGCCCCGACCAAGGGCGCGGGCGCCGCCGCGGACGGCGAAGAGTCCATCATCACGCAATACGAGATGGGCGCGCTGGAGAAGGTCGGCATGCTCAAGATGGACCTGCTCGGCCTCAAGACGCTGACGGTGATCCACGACGCGGTCCTCATGATCACGGCCCGGACCGGCGTGGACCTGGACATGGACGCCCTGCCCTTCGACGACCCCAAGGTCTACGAGCTGCTCCGGCAGGGACGCACCGCCGGGGTCTTCCAGTTCGAGTCGCCGCTCGCCACCGACACCCTTCGCGCGATGAAGTGCGACCGGTTCGACGACCTGGTCGCCTCCAACGCGCTGCTCCGCCCCGGCCCGCTGGACGCCGGGATGCACACCGTCTTCATCAAGCGGAAGCTGGGCCAGGAGAAGGTCACTTACCCGCACCCCTCGCTGGTGGAAGTGCTGGAGCCGACCTACGGCGTCATCACCTATCAGGAGCAGGTGATGCGGATCGCCAACGTGCTCGCCGGCTTCTCGCTGGCCGAAGCCGATGTGCTGCGGAAGGCGGTGGGCAAGAAGGACGCGGAGCTGATCCGGAAGGAGCTGGGGAAGTTCCGCGAGCGCGCCATGGCCCAGGGCCATCCGAAACGCCTCGCGGACGACCTGGCCGCGCAGATCGAGACCTTCGGCCGCTACGGCTTCAACAAGTCGCACTCGGTCGCATACTCGGTCCTCTCCTACCAGACGGCGTGGCTCAAGGCCCACTACCCGGCCGAGTTCATGGCGGCGCTTCTGTCGTCGGAGATCGGCAACACCGACAAGGTGGTGCAGTATATCAACGAGGCGCGGGAGCTCGACCTCGAGGTGCTGCCCCCTGATGTGAACGAGTCCGGCTTCAAGTTCACCGTCGTGAGCGACCGCCGGATCCGCTTCGGGCTCGGCGCCGTGCGGAACGTGGGCTGGGGGGCGATCGAATCCATCATCGCCGCGCGGGGGGACGCGCCCTTCACCCTTCTCACCGACTTCGTCGAGCGGATCGACCTGCGGCTCTGCAACAAGCGGGTGCTCGAGTCGCTGGTGGCCGCCGGAGCATGCGACTCGCTCGGCGGGCACCGTAAGCAGCTCATCGAGGCGCTGGAGTCGGCGCTCGGCGAGGCGCAGCTCCTCCAGCAGGAGCGGGAGTCAGGACAGGCCTCGCTCTTCGGCGAGGCGGAGCCGACGGGCAGCCGGGCAGCCGGGCAGCCGGGCAGGAATGCGCTTCCCGACGTGCCATCGTGGACCGAGGCGGAGCGGCTGGCGAAGGAAAAGGAAGTCCTCGGTTTCTTCATCTCCGGGCACCCGCTGCAGCGCTTCAAGGACGAGGTCGAGCTCTTCGGCACTCGCACCACCGCCACGCTCGGCGAATGGAGCGAGCACCAGCCGAGCATCGGCGCTGTGGTGACCGCGGTGAAGCGGCAGATCTCCAAGAAGACCGGCAAGGAATACGCGCGGCTCGTCCTGGAGGACTTTCACGGGACCGCCGAGGCGATCGTCTTCCCCGACGCCTGGGCCAAGCTCAACCAGACGATCGTCGCCGACGCGGCCCTGCTCCTCACCGGCGGGTACAGCGACCGCGACCGGGGCGAGGACCACGCGCCGTTCATCGTCGAGTCGGCGCGGCGGATGGACGAGCTCAAGACCTCCGGCGCCGTGGCGTTGAGCCTGCGCTGGCGCGCGCCATCCGCGCCCCTGCCCGAGGTGCTCCAGGCCGCCGCGGCGCTCTGCTCCGCTCACCCCGGCCCCACCCCGCTCTATATTGAGTGGAGCGACGGCAACGGGGAGGCGGTCCGGCTCCGGTCCCGGCGCGTCCGCGTCGCGGCGGAGGAGGACCTCGTTCGGGCCCTGCGCGATCTCCTGGGCGCCGATTCCGTCCACTACGTCAAGGCGGGATGACCCCGATGGCCTCAGCCTATACGCTGGAGTTCGAGAAGCCGCTCCTGGAGCTGGAGCGCCAGATCGAGGACTTGAAGCGGATCGGGAGCGAGCGCCAGATCGACATCGACGGGGAGCTGGAGGGACTGCAGGGCAAGCTCGACTCGCTTCGCGCCGAGATCTACCAGAACTTGACCCCGATCCAGCGGGTCATGGTCGCCCGCCACCCCCGCCGCCCCTACACCCTCGACTATCTCAGCACCATCTTCACCGACTTCATCGAGCTGCACGGCGATCGTCTCTATCTCGATGATCCCGCCGTGGTCGGCGGCTGGGCCCGGCTCGCCGGCGTCTCGGTGATGGTGGTCGGCCATCAAAAAGGCCGCGACACCAAGGAAAACCTGAAACGCAATTTCGGGATGCCGCACCCCGAGGGTTATCGCAAGGCTCTCCGGCTGATGAAGCTCGCCGCGAAGTTCGCCGCCCCCGTCATCACGCTGATCGACACTCCCGGCGCGTATCCCGGCCTCGGCGCCGAGGAGCGGGGTCAGTCGGAGGCGCTGGCCCGCAACATCCTGGAGATGTCCATTCTCCCGACGGCCTCGGTCGCGGTCGTGATCGGAGAGGGAGGCTCGGGCGGCGCGCTGGCGCTGGGTGTGGCCGACCGCATCCTGATGCTGGAGAACTCGGTGTACTCGGTGATCTCGCCCGAGGGGTGCGCCGCCATCCTGTGGAAGGACGCGAGCC
>CAYPAE010000038.1:0-10251 GCA_964408595.1 uncultured Gemmatimonadaceae bacterium
CTCCTGGCCGTCCACGTCTCCGTGCTCCCCGCGCAGGCGGCCGGCGGCAGCGCCACGGCCGTCATGGTCGGCGGACCGCGGGAAGGCGCCAAGGCGCCGGAGTTCTCGCTTCCCTGGGCCAACCATGAGGCCGTGGGCCCGTCCGACGCGCCCTACGAGCTCTGGCGGGACCGGGGAAAGACCGTCGTCGTTGCCTTCTACCCCGCCGATTTCACCAAGGGCTGCACCGCTGAGATGCAGACCTTCGCCGACCAATACGATACCCTCTTCGGGTCCGACGTCGTCGTGCTTGGAATCAGTGCCGACTCGCTGGAGACGCATCGCCGTTTCGCCGCCAGTCTCGATCTTCCCTTCCGGCTGCTGTCCGATCCCGATCAGAAAGTCGCCCGCAAGTACGGCAGCAACGGCGACAGCGGCCGGCCCCGCCGGACGGTCTTCGTGGTGGGCCCTGACGGTCAGGTGAAGTATCGAAACCTGCACTTCAACGCCCTCGACCCCAAGCACTACACGGAGCTCGGCTCAGCGGTCCAGGCGGCACGGGGCGGCTGAGCCGCCCGGCATCTCACTCCCGGAGGACAGCATTCCCGCCACTCGCCTAGCCGCGCTTGCGCTCGCGGCCATCGCCGGCGCCGTCCCGCCGTGTCTCCAGGCTCAAGAAGAAGAGAAGGCGGAGCAGCTGAATGAGGTGTGGCGGATCGAAGGACTCCGCACCGGCTTCTGCGTGCAGATCCTGGTGGATCCGGCGCAGCTCGACGTCACGATCCCGGGCGACTCCCGCCCGCTCCGGGCCGACGCCATCGAAGACCTGAGTCCCGCCCTGCGGAACCTGGTCTCGAACCAGCCGGAATACGCCGCCTGGACCCCGTCCACGATCTGCCTGTACTACCTGGAGGCGGTGGGCATGGGTTCGCTGCGGGTGACCGAGCGGGACCCCGACAAGGCGCCGATGATCGGGGTCTGGGCGCTCGCCGCGGCCGACGCCGTCGGCGGTGCTCGGAAGGACGTCGTGCTGCGCTTCTTCACCAACAACGGCCGTCTCGAGCGCGCCGGACAGGTGAACGGGCTGGATCTCCGCACCGTGCGGAGCACGGTCCGCGAAATCGACAATGAGGACGATCCCACCGCTCCGCCGATCGGTACCCGCTACCAGCTCAAGCTGGGCAAGACCTTGCTCACCTGGGACGGGCGCAGGGTCGGCGACAGCACCCGGGCCACTGGCCCGCTGTCGAGCGAATGGCGCGCCGACAGCCGCCGCCACGGCCGGATGACGGCGCGCCTCCTCCTCACCCCCGAGTGGACCAAGGCCATGGTCGGCTCGCTGCAGGTGGAGGGCGAAGACGCCTTCGCGGACGCCATCAAGGCCTCGCCCATTCGATTCGTCGGACCTGCGGTAGTGGGTGGTGAGGGAGAGCTCGCTTTCGGGCGTTGACCCCCACCATTTCGAGCGGCGCGAAGCGTGCAATTGAATGCGCTTCGCCCCCATGTCGAAGATGTTCATAATCAAAGACTCTGAATAAATACAGGCAGGGTAGCGACACTGTCGCCTTGTTAACGGCCGAGGTTTAGTGTGGTGCGTAAGTGACTGTGGAGAAGGGCGATGGTAGCACGTTGCTCAGGTTGTTTCGTAGGTATGACCGGTGAATTTTCCTCCCTGAAAGCCTCAGTCGAGATATTCACGTACGGGACTTATCAACATGTGGAAACCGCCCTCGACGACGTTTCCGGGCCCGTTTAGGGGCCCCCGGTGATGACCGCGGAGCACCTGTCCCCCAGCGGTGGAATGGTCCGTGGCCGTCGCCTGCTCACCCTCGTCCCGGGCGCTGAAGGCGACGCCGTCTGGTGGAAGGACGGCCGTATCCAAGGCGTCGGAAGCGCCGCGGCGGTCGACCGCCAGGCACCGAAGCACCTGCCGCGGTTCGACTATCCGGATGCCCTCATCACCCCGGGGTTCGTGGACGGTCACACCCACTTCGCCCTGTGGGCACTCGCGCGACGGCGGGTCCGCCTCGCCGGGGCGCGGACGAGGACCGAGGCTGTGGCGCGGGTGGCGGCGGGCGCACCCTCGCAGGGCTGGGTGGTGGGTCACGGCTGGGATGCCAACGGCTGGACCGACCCTCCGGACCGGCATGCCCTGGACGCGGTCCATGCCAGCCCGGTCTACCTCGATTCCCTCGACGTGCACGCCGCCTGGGTGAACAGCGCGGCGCTCGCCGTCGCGCGGGTGACACGGGAGACTCCCGATCCCCCGGGTGGCCGGATCGTGCGGGATGGTTCGGGGGAGCCCACCGGGCTGCTGCTGGAGCGCGCCGTGGAGCTGGTGGCGAAGGCGGTACCCGCCCCATCCTCGGAGATTCTCGACGAGGCGATGCTCGAGGCACAGGCGGACGCGCATCGCCTGGGCGTGACGGGAATCCACGACGTGGAGGACGAGCGCGCCTGGCGGTCGTTCCGGCGGTTGGAGGAGTCCGGCGAGCTGCGGCTCCGGGTGCTCTTCCACCCGCCGGTTGCGTCGCTTCCCGACCTGATTCGCCGCGGGGCACGGAGTGGGGCCGGGACCGCATGGCTCGGGATGGGTGGCGTGAAGCTCTTCCTCGACGGCAGTCTCGGCAGCCGCACCGCCTGGATGCTGGAGCCGTACGAGGGCAGCCGCGACCGGGGCATGCCGATCGCCGGCGAGCGCGAGGCCGGCGAGGCGATGCGCGCCGCGGCAGCGAACGGCATCGCCGTCACGGTGCACGCCATCGGGGACGCGGCGGTGCGGCGGGCGCTCGATCTCCTCGACGGGCTGCCGCGCGCGGCGCTGCCGCATCGGATCGAGCACGTCCAGTGCATTCATCCGGCCGACCTCGCGAGAGCGGCGCGATCCGGCGTCGTCGCGTCGATGCAGCCCGCCCATCTCCTCACCGACATCCCGCTGGTGGACCGGCATTGGGGCGGCCGGGGCCGCGGCGCGTACGCCTTCCGCTCGCTGCTCCAGCGCGGCACCGCCGTCGTCTTCGGCAGCGACGTGCCGGTCGCCTCGATCGATCCCCGGGAAGGCGTGTACGCCGCCCTGGAGCGAAAGGGGTTCGACGGCGCCCCTCGGGCCGGATGGAGGCCGGAGGAGAAGATCGGCTTCGAGGACGTGGTCCGGGGATACACCACCGCGGCCGCGCACGCCTCGGGGACGTCGCGCCGGCTGGGAACCCTCGCGTGCGGGGCGGAGGCCGACCTCGTCGCCTGGGCGGTGGACCCGGCGGTGGAGCGGGGGGACGGTGAGGCGTTTCGCTCGGGACAGGCGGTGCTCACCGTGGTGGGGGGGAGGGCCGTGATGCATCGCTGAAGGGCCGACGTTAGAATCCCCGGATGCCTACGTCCGTGAGACGCACCAAGATCGTCGCGACGCTGGGTCCCGCGTGGGCCGAGCCCGCCCAGATGACGGCACTCCTCGACGCCGGGGTGAACGTCGTCCGCATCAACGCCTCCCACGCCACGCCCGAGATTCGAGCTCGCTGGATCGGCGAGATGCAGTCCATCATGCAGAGCCGCGCCGAGTCGGCCGCGATCCTGGTGGACCTGCAGGGGCCCCGCATCCGCATAGGCACCCTGTCCGAGCCCTTGCCCCTCGAGGCGGGGCAGCGCGTCGTCTTCGCGCCGGAGGCTGAGGCCCGGGCCGGCGAGATCCCGACGACCTACGACGATCTCGCGGCCGACGTGCGACTCGGCGCCCGGATCCTGCTCGACGACGGCCTGCTGGCGCTCGAGGTGACGGGAGTGCGGGACCATCGAGTCGAGGCGGTGGTGCACTACGGCGGCGAGCTCAAGTCGCACAAGGGAATGAATCTTCCGGGGCTCGAGGTGAGCGCGCCGGCGCTCACCGAGAAAGACCTGGAGGACGTCCAGCAGGCCGTGGCGCTCGGAGCGGACTACATCGCGCTCTCCTTCGTGCGCCGGCCGGAGGACATGGAGCAGCTCCGCGGGCTGGTGCCGCGGAGCACCAAGCTGATCGCGAAGATCGAGAAGGACACCGCGCTGCGGAATCTGTGCGGGATCCTCGACGCCTCGGACGCCATCATGGTCGCCCGCGGCGATCTCGGGGTCGAGCTGCCGTTCGAGGAAGTGCCGCTGATGCAGAAGCAGATCATCCGGGAGGCGAGCCTGCACGGCAAGCCGGTGATCACCGCCACCCAGATGCTCGAGTCCATGATCCACGCGCCGCGCCCCACCCGCGCCGAAGCCTCCGACGTGGCAAACGCCATCCTCGACGGCACCGACGCGGTCATGCTGTCGGCGGAGACGGCGGTGGGCCGCTATCCGCTCGAGGCGGTGCGGGCCATGGACCGGATCGCCCGCGAGATGGAGACGCAGCGGCAGGGCCGTGGGGTCACCATCGACGCGGCGCTCGGCCGCCGGGCGAGCGAAGGGGTGGCGCTGCCGTACCACCGGACGGGGCAGAGCGGCCCGGTGCGCACCGAGGACGCCATCGCCGTGGCGGTCTGCGCCGCCGCGGAGATGCTGAGCGCGCCGGTGATCCTCTGCTTCACCAGCAGCGGGTTCACCGCGCGCAAGGTGGCCACCTGCCGGCCCGGTGTGCCGGTCTTCGCCTGCACCCCGGAGCCGGAGACCTTCCGCCAGCTCTCGCTGGTCTGGGGCGTCACCTCGGCCCTCATCCAGCACTCCACCGATTACGACGCGATGCTCGCCGTGGCGCGGCGCCACCTCCTCGAGCGCGGACTCGCGCGGCCGGGCGAGCGACTGGTCGTCACGGCGGGCGTTCCCTTCGACATGCCGGGCACTACCAACCTCCTGAAGATCGAAGCAGTTTAGGACATGCGGCTCACCTTCCTCGGGACGGGCACGTCGTTCGGCGTGCCCCAGATCGGCTGCGACTGTCCGGTCTGCCGGTCGCCCGACCCGAGGGATAAGCGCACCCGCTCCGGTGCGGTGGTGCAGGACGGCGGCTCCACCGTCCTGATCGACACTCCCCCGGAGCTGAGGCTCCAGCTCGTCGCCGGGGGCTTCTCCACCATCGACGCGGTGGCGTACACCCACGAGCACGCCGACCACATCAACGGCATCGACGACCTCCGGATGTTCTCGGTTCGCCGCCGCCGCCCGCTCCCGGTGTACGGCCCCCGCGAGACTCTCGACCGCCTCCGCCGCTCCTTCGACTACATCTTCGACGACTCGGTCCTGCCCTACGAGGGAACCTCGAAACCGACCCTCGAGATCCACGAGGTCGAGCCGGGTCGCGTGGTGAGCATGGCCGGCGTCGAGGCGCTGCCGCTTTCGTTCCGGCACGGCGACCTGCGGGTGTTCGGCTACCGCTTCGGCAAGCTCGCCTATCTCACCGACGTGAAGGCGATCCCCGACGCCGAGCGGGACCAGCTCAGGGGCCTCGAGGTGCTGGTCGTCAACGCGCTCTGGTGGCGGCCGCACCCGACGCACCTCAGCATCGGCGAGGCGGTCGAGGCCGCCCGCGCCCTGGGCGCGCGCCGCACCTATCTGACTCACCTCACGCACGAGACGGGGCACGCCGAGCTGGCGGCCCAGCTGCCCGACGGCGTGAGGCCCGCGTACGACGGGCTCACCGTGGAGATTCCGTGATGAAGCTGGCATACGGAAGGATGCTGCAGGACGGACTGGACGGACGGTACGGCCTCCCTCGCGCCCGGCTGGCGGAGCTCGCCGCGCGCTTCGGCGCGGTGCAGGAGGAGCTCCGCCGCCGCAGGTCCGCGGGGGAGTACGGGTTCTACGACCTGGTGGACCAGGGCCCCACGATCCGGCAGATCACCACCTTCGCCGAAGGATTGGGTCAGGCGCACGACCACGTGCTCGTCCTCGGCATCGGCGGCTCGGCGCTCGGTACCAAGGCGCTGATCAACGCCCTGCGGCGGCCGGCGTGGAACGAGTGGGACGACGAGGGGCGGGAATTCTACCCTCGGCTCACGGTGCTGGAGAACGTCGATCCGACGACCGTAGTGGCCGCTCTCGAGCGCATCGATCCGCGGAGAGTGCTGGTCAACGTGATCAGCAAGTCGGGTGGCACCGCAGAGACGATGGCGCAGTATCTGGTGGTACGCGCGTGGCTCGAGGAGGCCCTCGGCGGGGCGGCGTTCCGCCACCTGGTCTTCACCACCGATCCGGCGCGCGGTGCTCTGCGCGAGCTCGCCGCGCGCGAGGGGATCGCGACGCTCGACGTGCCGCCGAATATCGGCGGCCGGTTCAGCGTGCTCTCGCCGGTGGGGCTCTTGCCCGCGGCGCTGGTCGGTATCGACATCGCGGGGCTGCTCGCCGGCGCCCGCCGCGCGATCGAGCGCGCCGAGTCCGACGACCTGCTCCGGAACCCGGCCGCGCTCTATGCCGCGCTCCATTGGGCCGCCGACACCGATCTCGGTGCCCGGATCCACGTCCTGATGCCCTATACCGACCGGCTCCGCGAGTTCGCCGAGTGGTATCGCCAGCTCTGGGCCGAGAGCCTGGGAAAGCGAGTGGACCGCGAGGGCCGGACGGTGCACGTCGGCCCCACTCCGGTAGCCGCGGTCGGTGCGACCGACCAGCACAGCCAGGTTCAGCTCTTGATGGAGGGGCCGTTCGACAAGGTCATCACCTTCGTCAGGCTGGGGCAGTTCGGCGAGGATCGCGCGATTCCATCGCCCGCCGAGGCGTCGCCGGGGGTCGGGTCCGACCTCCCTCCGGATCTCGCCTACCTGCCCGGCCACACCCTCGGCGAGCTGCTCAACGCCGAGTACGAGGCGACCTCCGCGGCGCTGGCTGAGATGGGCCGGATGAGCTGCACGCTCCACCTTCCCGAGCTCACGCCGGAGACGCTCGGGGAGGCCATCATGTTCTATCAGCTGGCCACGGGGTACGCCGGCGTCTGGTACGGAATCGACCCCTTCGATCAGCCGGGCGTAGAGCTCGGCAAGCGACTGACTTACGCTGCGATGGGGCGGCCCGGGTACGAGTCGAGGCCCAAGACCGCCGGTCCCGCCGACGAGGTCTAAGTTGTTTGACGGTCCCCGGCGGCCGCCCTACCTTTGACGGTTCGTGACCGGTCCTTGACCGGTCCTTGGTGCCTCAACCGGGAATGCGATGCATGGCTGACGTGACCCAGCGGGTGGTCGATCTCTATGGTGGGGCGGTGGTGCTGGCTTCCGCTGGCGTGACGGTGCGCGACCCGGCGAAGCTCCGCTCCGCCGCGACCGACAAGGTGGTCTGGCAGGCGGTGTTCGGGAGCGGAGAAGAGCGCGAGGCGGCCCGCTGGCTCCTCTGGGAGCTGGGCCAGGCAACGGGCGCTCGCCCCGCGTCCATCAACGGCCTCTACCTGGCGCGTGGCCGGGGCGACGTCGGCGGCTTCACCGTTCCCGCGATCAACGTGCGGACGATGGCTTACGACACCGCGCGGGCGATCTTCCGCACCGCCAAGGCGGGGAAGGCCGGCGCCATCATCCTCGAAATTGCCCGCTCCGAGATCGCCTACACCGAGCAGCGGCCCGTGGAATACGTCTCGGTCATGATCGGCGCCGCGCTGCGGGAAGGCTACACCCTGCCGCTCTTCATCCAGGGCGACCACTGCCAGGTCAACCACAAGAAGTACCAGGCCGACCCCGAGGCGGAGGTGGGCGAGGTGAAGAAGCTGATCGCCGAGGAGATCGGCGCCGGCTTCTACAACGTGGACGTGGACAGCTCCACGCTGGTGGATCTGGATCAGCCGACGCTGGAGGAGCAGCAGCGCGCGAACTACGAGCGCGCGGCCGAGATCACCGCCTTCATCCGCGCGCAGGAGCCGGAGGGGGTCACCGTGTCGGTCGGCGCCGAGATCGGCGAGGTCGGCATGAAGAACAGCACCGTCGAGGAGCTGCACGCCTTCATGCAGGGATACAACCGGAGCCTCGCGGGCCTGGGCCAGCACGCGGGGATCAGCAAGATCTCGGTCCAGACCGGGACGTCGCACGGCGGCGTGGTGCTGCCCGACGGCTCCATCGCCGACGTGAAGCTCGACCTCCAGGCGCTGGCCGCGCTCTCCCAGGTGGCCCGCGAGCAGTACGGCCTCGCCGGCGCGGTGCAGCACGGGGCGAGCACCCTTCCGTCCAACGCGTTCGGCAATTTTCCCAGGATCGAGACCGCCGAGATCCACCTCGCCACCAACTTCCAGAACATGGTCTTCGACCATGCGAAGCTTCCGGCGGACCTGCGGGAGCGGATTCGCGCCTGGCTGGAGGAGAACGCCGCCGGCGAGCGGAAGAGTGGCGACACCAACGAGCAGTTCTACTACAAGGCCCGCAAGAAGGCGATCGGCCCGTTCAAGCGGGAGCTGTGGTCGCTGCCCGAAGAGGTGCGCACGGCGATCGCCGGCGATCTCGAGCGGACCTTCGCGTTCCTGTTCGAGCAGCTCAACGTGAACGGCACCGCGGATCACATCAACCGCTTCGTACAGGCCCCCCTGCAGCATCACGCGGCGCTCAAGCCGGTGCTGGTGGCGGCGGCCGATGACCCCGACGCCGGGGAATAGGGGGACGCATGCGTAACAAGGGCAGGGAAGTCGTCTACGTCGAGCGGGGAGACTCCTCCGCGAAGTGGCTGTTCTGGGGCGCGGTGCTCGGCGCGGGGTTGGCGCTGATGTACGCGCCGCGGAGCGGCGAGGAGACCCGGCGCGTGCTGCAGCGGAGGCTCTGGAAGCTGCGGGCCATGACCGAAGAGAAGTTCGACGAGCTCGCCCAGCAGTTCGGCGGCGTCAAGGAGTCGCTGCGCGATCTGGACGAGGAGGAGCCGGACGACGAGGAGCTGTTCGAGCCCCGGGAAGTCCCCTCGTCCCGCGGGCGGCCGGCGGGCCCGTCGGCGCGCGAGGAGCTGGAGCGCCGGCTCGCCGAGGCCCGGGCCCGGCGGCGGGTCGCCGGAGACCTCGAGGAGCCGCTCGCCTGAGCGGCGTCCGACCCGGCGGGTGGCATCGCTCGCCCGCCGGCTTCATCCGCCGGACTCTGCAAGCCGCCGACGAATACAACCTGCCGTTCCTCGCGAGCGCGCTGACCTTCGACGCGCTCCTCGCGGCCACCCCGTTCGTGCTGCTGCTGCTCATCGGCCTGACGCATCTCGCCCAGGCGCTCGCGAGCGGCTCGACGGTGGATGCCGCCGCCCTGTTCCACCGGTTCTTCCCGCCACACGTCTCCACGCCCGGACGGGACCCGTTCGGAACGATCGAGCGGCTGCTGGTACGGATCTCGGAGAACCGCGGCCAGATCTCGCTGTACGCCATCCCGGCATTCGTCTGGTTCAGCACCCGCCTCTTCGCCGGGATCCGCACCTCACTCAACGAGATTTACGACATCTCGGCGCGCCCGGCGCCGCGGCGCCACTTCCTGCTCAACATGCTGTACGCGAAGCTTCGGGACATTGGGATGGTCCTCGCGACCGTGGTGCTGTTCCTGGCCAACACCCTGCTGACCACGGGGCTCGCGCTGCTCCAGAGCCGCGGAGTGGCGCGGATCCCCGAGCTGACCTTCTTCGTCTCCTCGGTTGGCCGGTTGCTCGGCGAGCTGCTCGCCTTCTCCTTCTCGGTGTCCCTGTTCTACCTGACCTACGCCTACGCCTCGCCCCGGCGCCTGCCCTGGAGGACGGTGCTGCTGGCGGCGACGTTCACGGCCGCCCTCTTCGAGGTCGCGAAGCGCCTCTACGGCCTCTACCTCGCGAATTTCGCCTCCTTCGAGGGCCCGAGCGGGGACGCCAACATCGGTGCAGCGGTCCTCCTCGTCCTCTGGATCAACTACACGGCGATCGTCTTCCTCCTCGGCGGCGTCGTGGCCGAGACCTGGGAGCTGCGCAAGATGCAGCAGCGACAGAGGGCGAAGCTGGGCTGATCCAAGCGAGGGCGGCGGGGCAGCGGGGCGGCGGGGCAGTGGCTACCGCCATGCCCCACGCAGGACTATATTGCGGGTGCCCCAGGTCCGAAGGGCGCCGGCGCGTGAACCGCGTCAGGACCTCGCCGGTAGCAGCGCTAAGCGATGTCCGGTGCAGCTTCGGGGAGCCTGGGGCACTTCTTTTGTTATCAGGCGCGAGGACGCGAAGACGCGAAATGGTTGACGCAGCGTCCCTTCTCCGGTTGCCCGCCGTGCCTCGATCCGTCCTCGCGTCATCGCGCCCTCGCGTCTCCGCGTCCTCTCGTCCATGATTGCCCTCGCTCGCAAGTACCGCCCCCGCCGCTTCGCCGACCTGCTGGTGCAGGATCACGTCGCGACCGCGCTGCGCGGGGCCGTCGCGAAGGGCCGCGTCGGG
>CAYPAE010000039.1:0-10249 GCA_964408595.1 uncultured Gemmatimonadaceae bacterium
GAGGACCGCCGAGGCGGTGTACCATACCCCCCCTACCCTTACGGCCGCAGGGCCGTAAGGGTAGAGAGACCTGACAGGCGGGCGGCCGGGCAGCCGGACGGTTCGCTCCAAGCCCGCCGTAGGCCTTGGTATACTTGGCGTCCAGACTCCCCGGGAGCCCGCCTGCCCGACTGCCCGCCCGCATCCCGTTGCCCCGGGCGCTCCCCATGCCGATCTTTCCCGCTCCTCTGGAGGCGGCCGGGCGGCCGTCGAGCACCTTCTCCGCGCCGTCGGGCGCATGGGAGCCATGACCGAGACGACCGCAGTCCCGCGTGAGAGCCTCACTCTCGTGGAGCACGGCCTGTTTCCGATCCGGATTCACGCCAACCTCACTCCCGCTGCGCTGATCGAGCACGCCATCTCCCGCGGTGAGGGGATGCTGACCGACCGCGGCGCCTTCTGCGCCGTCACCTCCCCCCATACCGGACGCTCCCCCAAGGACAAGTTCGTCGTCGAAGAGTCGGGCGGGGCCGACAAGATCTGGTGGGAGAAGAATCCCCGGCTGGAGCCGGCGGCCTTCGAGCGGCTCCACGAGGACGTGCGGGGCTACCTCGATGCCCGCGAGGTGTTCGTCCAGGATCTCTTCGGCGGCGCCGACCCCGCGTACCGGGTGCCGGTGCGGTTCGTCACCCCGAACGCCTGGCACGCGCTCTTCGTGCGCAACATGCTCATCCGGGCCATGCCGGCGGAGCTGGCCCAGTTCCGCGCCGGATTCACCGTCCTGCACGCCCCGGACTTCCAGGCCGACCCCGCCCGCCACGGCACCCGCAGCGGCACGTTCATCGTCATCCACTTCGGCAAGAAGCTGATCCTGATCGGCGGGACCCGGTACGCGGGCGAGATGAAGAAATCCATCTTCACCGCGTTGAACTACATGCTCCCGGCCCACGGCGTGATGCCGATGCACTGCTCCGCCAACGTCGGGGCAGCCGGCGATACCGCGGTCTTCTTCGGGCTCTCCGGCACCGGCAAGACCACGCTCTCCGCCGACCCGACCCGCAGGCTCATCGGCGACGACGAGCATGGGTGGAGCGACCGGGGGGTGTTCAACTTCGAGGGCGGGTGTTACGCCAAGGTGATCCGGCTGCGCCCCGACACCGAGCCGGAGATCTACGCAGCCACTCAGATGTTCGGGACCGTGCTCGAGAACGTGGTGCTCGATCCGGCCAATCGGAGTCCGGACTTCGACGCCGACCGCATCACCGAGAACACCCGCGCCTGTTACCCCATTCATTTCATCCCCAACCACCTCCCGAGCGGCTCAGGCTCCCACCCGCGGACCATCGTGTTCCTCACCGCGGACGCGTTCGGAGTGATGCCGCCGATCGCCCGCCTGTCGGCCGAGCAGGCGATGTACCACTTCCTCTCCGGGTATACCGCGAAGGTGGCGGGCACGGAGCGGGGCGTCACCGAGCCCTCCGCCACCTTCTCCGCCTGCTTCGGCGCGCCGTTCCTGCCGCTTCACCCCGGCGTCTACGCCAAGATGCTCGGCGAGAAGATCGCCCGTCACGGGGTGAAGGTATGGATGGTCAACACCGGGTGGACCGGGGGCCCCTATGGCACCGGCTCGCGAATGAAGCTGTCGCACACCAGGACGATGGTGCGCGCCGCCCTCTCCGGCGCCCTGGACGGCAGCCGCTTCGTCCGCGACCCGGTCTTCGGGTTCGAGGTGCCCACCACACTGCCCGACGTCCCGACCGAGCTCCTCACGCCCCGCGGCACCTGGCCCGACGCCGCCGCCTACGACGCCCAGGCCGGGAAGCTCGCCACGATGTTCCGGGAGAACTTCGAGCAGTACCGGACCCAGGTGCCGGAGCCGGTGGCAGCAGCTGGACCGTCGTAGTCAGACGGGCTGGCGGGCAGGCGGGCCGGCGGGCAGAGGGAAGCACGCATGACTAAGAGGTCCCCAGGGGAAGCCGAAACCGACCCGCCCGCCGGCCCGCCCGCCCGCGTGTCCGACATCGAGATCATCCGCGACCCCCTCTGGGACAACATCCGGCTCGACCGGCCGGCACTGCTCGCGCTCGACACGCCGACCGTCCAGCGGCTGCGCTACGTGCGCCAGGTCGGGCACGCCTTCCTGGTCTACCCCGGCGCCACTCACACCCGATTCGAGCATGCCCTCGGCGCCTATCATCTGACCAAGCGGGCACTGGCGGCGCTCGACGAGCGCGGCGAGCTCGGCCCGGCGACCGACGAGGACCGTCTGGCAGTCCGGATGGCGGCCCTGCTTCACGACGTGGGTCACTATCCGTTCTCCCACGCGCTGGAAGAGGCGGGTTTCCCCTCGCACGAGAAGCTGGGCATCGCCAAGCTGTCTCGCGGCGAGCTGGGCGACCGCCTGGTGGAGATCGGCGGCGCCGGCTTCGCCGGGATCGTGGGACGCCTGATCGGCGGCGTCAGCGACAGCCCGCTCCAGGGGCTGATCTCCGGCTCGCTCGACCTCGACAAGATCGACTACCTGAGCCGCGACGCCCGGATGTGCGGCGTGCCGTACGGCACCGTGGACGTGGACCGGCTACTCTCCTCGCTCACGCTGGTGGAGTCGGTCCCGGGGCGGTTCGAGGTCGGGGTGCAGGAGAAGGGCGTCAGCGCGCTCGAGTCGCTACTCTTCTCCAAGTATCAGATGTACCGCAACGTCTACTGGCACCACGCGGTGCGATCGGCCACCTGCATGTTCAAGCGGGCGGTGCGCGGCGCCGTGGGGCGGGGTGACGTCACCGTCGAGGCGATTGCCGACGCCACCGACGACGGGCTCATGGAGCTGCTCATCAGCCGGGATCGTGACGGCCTTGCGGCCGCGATCCGGGCCCGGCGACTGTACAAGCGCGCGCTCGATCTGCCGGCGAGCGACGTCCCCGCCGACGCTCAGCCGTGGGTGGTGGACGACCCGGCGCTGCTCGAGCGGGTCGAAGATTCGGTGGCCGCGCGGGTGGGGCTGGGACATGGCGAGTTGCTGCTGGACTTCCCCGCACGGTCCTCGATGCTCGGGGTCGACCTTCCGCTCCGCACCCGGGGTGGCACCGTCGAGCGCCTCACCGACGCGGGCCGGGCGGGGCAGCTGGGCCTGCCGAGAGTGGCGGACGAGCTCTACCGCAGCGCCCGGCGTCTCCGGGTCTTCGTGGCACGAACGCCCGACCGGTCGCTCGAGGGATTGCCGGACCTGCTGACCTGGCCGGCGGACGAGGTCGCCCGACGCCTGGCGAACGAGGTTTCACTGGTTTGAAGAGGATTACTCCGATGCTGTCACGACGCTCGTTCGTGGGTCGGGCCGGGGGATTGGGGCTCGCGCTCGCCGGTGGGAAGTCGCTGTGGGCCGCGATCCCCGGGTCCGCCGCTGACCCCACGATGACCATCTACATGAGCCCGACTTGCGGCTGCTGCGCCAAGTGGGTGGACCACGTGAAGGCCGCCGGCTTCAAGACAGTGGTGCACCCAGACCAGGACATGGACACCGTGAAGGAGAGCCTCGGCGTCCCCCGCGCCATGCGGTCCTGCCACACCGCGCAGGTGGAGAAGTATCTCATCGAGGGCCACGTGCCGGCGGAGGACATCAAGAGGCTGCTGGCGCAGAGACCCAAGGCGGCGGGACTGGCAGCGCCGGGCATGCCGGCAAGCTCCCCCGGTATGGCCGTGCCCGGCGAGCCCCATGAGCCTTTCGACGTGCTGCTCTTCCGGGGCGATGGCTCGACCGAAGTCTTCGCCAAGCATTGAGCTTCACACCCCTGTCACCCTCCACTCGGCACCCTCCTTTGTGTCGCCCGCCCTGTCGCTCCGTGCCGGGACAGCGTATGCTCCGGGTAAGAGCTCGGAACCGATAGACGCTGAGATTTTCAGGAGGGATTCCATGGCGACACGCACAGCACCGCAGCCCAAGGCAAAGGACGCGACCCAGGAGCTGCTCGACGGATTGAACCAGGACCTGCGGGGAGAGTTCCAGGCGATCATCATGTACCGGCTGTACGCCAGCATGGTCCAGGGCCCGTGGCGGCAGGAGCTGCGGGCCTTCTTCGCCAACGAGATTCCCGAGGAGCTCGGCCACGCGCAGATCCTGGCCGACAAGATCTCTTCGCTGGGGGGCACGCCCGCCACTGAGCCGGCGCCGGTGAAGGTGGTAAAGGACGCCAAGGGGATGCTGGAGACCGCGCTCGCCGCCGAGATCGAGACGATCGACCGGTACGTCCAGCGTCGCGATCAGGCCACGGCGGCCGGGGAGCACGGTCTCGCCGTCCGGTTCGACGACATCATCGCGGACGAGACCAACCATCGAGACGAGATCCGGCAGATCCTGGCCCGTTGGCCGTAACCGGTCGAGCCGCCTCGATTCTCCCATGAGCGAGATCGTGAGCTGGCGTCCCGATCTCCGAGCCGACTTCGAGCGGCTGAATCGGGAGTGGATCGAGCAGTATTTCGTGGTGGAGGAAGAGGATCTGAAGGCCTTCGGCGACCCGGCGGGCCAGATCGTCGCGCCGGGCGGGCAGGTGTTCTTCCTGCTCGACGAGGATGGGGTGCGCGGCACCTGCGCCGTCATCCGGCACGACGCCGAGACCTACGAGCTGGCCAAGATGGCCGTCGCCCCGGCCGCCCGCGGCCGGGGCTATGGCGACCGTCTGGTGGAGGCGGCCATCGCCTTCGCCCGCGGCACTGGGGCGCGACGGCTCATGCTCGTCTCCAATACCCGCCTGGGCCCCGCCCTCACCCTCTACCGCAAGCACGGGTTCCGCGACGTGCCGCTCGACCCCGCGAACGGCTACTCCCGGGCCGACATCCAGCTCGAGCTGCCGCTCGACCGCTAGCTGGTCCCGCCGGCCGCCGCCGTGGCCGCCGGCTGCTCGCCGGTGGTGCTCTCCACCGACTCGATCCGGACCACGATCGCCGTGATGTTGTCGAGACCGCCGCGCCGGTTGGCCTCGGTGATCATCCGGTCCACCCAGTGCTGGGGGCCGCCGTCCGAAGTGAGGATCCGGATCAGGTGCTCGTCCTCCAGCATCCCGGTGAGCCCGTCTGAGGCGATGAGCAGAACGTCGCCCTGCTCCAGCGTGCCGAAGTAGATGTCGGGAACGACGTCGCCACTCGCCCCGACACAACGGGTGATCACGTTGCTGTAGGGGTGGATCCGGGCCTGGTCGGGAGTGAGCAGCCCGGCGTCCACCTGCTCCTGCACGTAGGAGTGGTCCTTGGTGAGCTGGAGGAACTGGTCGTTCCGGAGGAGATACGCCCGGCTGTCGCCCACCTGGCCGATCAGGTATCTGCGGGGCATGAGGACGAGCACCGTCGCCGTCGTCCCCATGCCCCGCTTGTCGTGCTCCGAGAGCGTCCGCTCGAAGATCGCGTCGTTGGCGGTCCGGATCGCCGTCCGCATCCGGTCGCCCGCCTCGGTGTCGGACAGGCCGCGGAGCGTGCCGATCTCGTGTGAGGTGATCCGCACCGCCATCTCGCTCGCCACCTCCCCAGCCGCATGCCCACCCATCCCGTCCGCCACGATGAACACTCCGCGGTCGGCCAGCATGAGGTAGTTGTCTTCGTTGCCCGAGCGGACGATGCCTACGTCGGTTCGAGCGGCACAGGAGAAGTGCACGAGTCCCCGTCAGCTCGAGGTCAACAGCACGTAGGCGATGACGATGGCGGCGACCACGATCAGCGAGATCAGCCACATCGGCGGCCCGCTCGGCTTCGGTGCGGCGGCACGGATCGGTCGCCGCGGGCGAGGCTCCGCCGGAGGCGCCTCGCCCACCCAGGGCGGCAGCGGCTCCACCGCCGGCCCCGCCGCCGGCACGGCTGCCAGCACGGCCGCCGGCACGGCCGCCCGCGACCCGATCGGCTGAGGCTCGTCGTGCGGCTCGAACAGCGCCGCCACGTCGCCGAACCGGAGGGTAGTGCCGGGCGTGAGCGCGGTCTCGCCCGTCACCGGCTCGCCCTCGACATACGTGCCGTTGGTCGAGTCCAGATCGGTCAGCACCCAGACGTCATCCCTCCGCTGCAGCTTGGCGTGGGTGGTGCTTACGCTCGGATCGGCGATCACGATGTCGTTGTAGTCCGCCCGGCCCACATTGACCACCGAGATGGTGATCGGCAGCCTCCGGCCACGCATCTCCCCGCTTCGAACCAGCAGTGACGCGATGGGCAGGGAGACGGGGGCTGACGGGGGGGTCGGTCTCGGGTCGCGCGGAGTGGAGAGAGGAACACCGTGCATGGTGTCCGAGAGACGGGCGCTCGCGCCCGTCGGCGGGTGCAGCGGTCCCTCCGCCGGCGTCGGGCGAGGTGCGAGCCGGGGAGCAGCCGGCGCGGTCTCGGCGTAGAATCGGAACTCATCGGTTCCGATCCGGATGACGTCGGCCCGGGCGAGCAGGTGGCTGTGGCCCACCCGCTTGCCGTTGACGAAGGTACCGTTCACGCTGAGGTCCAGGAGGACGTAGCCCTCCGTCCCCACCTGGATCTCCGCGTGCCTCCGGGACACGTCGCCGGCGGTCACCACCACATCCGAGGCGGCGTCCCGCCCGAACACCAGTGGCTCGGACGCCATGGAGTACTCGCGGCCATCGGTCAGGCAAACGAGTCGGCCGCCGGTCGCCGCTGGGGGCGGCTTGGCGGCCTTGACCGGCGGCAGGTCGGCGAATGCCCCGGAATCGAACAGCTGGGTATTCCCCGCGCGATCCGGATCGACCGCGAGGATCTCGTGCCCGAAGATCTGGATCTTGTCGCCGTGGAGGACCGGCGTGGGATCGGTGCCCAACCGCACGCCGTTGATGGACACCTCCGCGTCGGCGCCGGCGGTCCGGATCGCCGCCGCTCCCCCCCTGGTGCCCTGGACGACGGCGTGGTGCGGCCGGACGCCCTCACCCTCGAGGACGATGGCACACCATGGCGCCGAACCTATGACAGTGTCTCCAGTGGCGACTGGTATCCGCCGGCCACCGACTTCCAGTTGCATCATCGATCAGTTCCCGAAGGCTTAACCGGATGCCAAACGTATCCCTGGCTCCGGGGGCAGGCAAGCAAAACGGCCTCAGGCAATCTTGCGGACCTCCTGCCCGCGGAGCTGCAACTGGTAGAGGCGCTCATAGAGCCCTCCTGCCGCCAATAGCTCCCGGTGGGTGCCCCGCTCCCGGATCTCCCCGTGGTGCAGGACCAGAATCTCGTCGGCGTGGAGAATGGTGCTGAGCCGGTGCGCTACCACCAGGCTGGTCCGGCCGGCCATCAGCTCGGCGATCGCCCGCTGGATCTGCGCCTCCGCCTCCGCGTCGACCGAGCTGGTGGCCTCGTCCAGCACCAGGATCCGGGGGTCGAGGGCCAGCGCCCGCGCGAAGCTCAGCAGCTGCCGCTCTCCGACGCTGAGGTTCCGGCCCCGCTCGCCCAGCCGATGCTCGTAACCGGAAGGCAGCCGCTCGATGAACCGGTCCGCTCCCACCCGCTCGGCCGCCAGCCGGGCCGCCTCGCGCGAGATCGGGGCGCCCAGCGTGAGGTTGTGCAGGATGTCGCCGGTAAAGAGGAAGAGGTCCTGCTGCACGAACCCGATCGCCGACCGCAGATCGGCGGTGGAGAGGTCGCGGATGTCCACCCCGTCCACGGTGATCCGCCCCCGCTCGGGGTCGTAGAACCGCAACAGGAGATTGACGACGGTGGTCTTCCCCGCCCCCGTGTGCCCCACCAGCGCGAGCGTCCGGCCGGGCGAGGCCGTGAACGAGATGTCCTTCAGTACCCACGGCCCGTCGGGCGAGTAGCGGAACGATACCCCCTCGAAGCGGACTTCCCCTCTCACCGGCCGCCGCAGCGCCGCCGGGCTCCCCGGCTCGCGCACCGTCACCGGCTCGTCGAGCAGGGCGAAGACGCGCTCGGATGAGGCCATCGCGCTCTGGAGGAGGTTGAACTTTTCCGACAGGTCCTGGAGTGGCTGGAAGAAGCGCCGGGTATACTGGATGAAGGCGGCCAGCACGCCCACCGTCAGGGTCTCGTCGAGGACCCGGAGCCCGCCGTACCAGAGGAGGAGAGCCATCGCGACCGCCGTCAGCACCTCGACCACCGGGAAGAAGATCGCGTAGACGGTGATGGACCGGAGGTGCGCGCCAAGATGCTCACGATTGAGCTCGCCGAAGCGGCGGGCCGAGTCCGCCTCCCGTCCGAAGAGCTGGACGATCCGCATCCCGGAGAGCCGCTCCTGGAGGAAGGCGTTCAGCCGGGCGAGCCGGTAGCGGATATCGCGGAACGCGTCGCGCACGCGGCGTCGGAAAATCGCGGCCGTGAGCCAGACCAGCGGGATCACCGCGAACGTCACCAGCGCGAGCTCGACGTCGATCACCAGCATCATTCCCATGATGGCGACGAGGGTGAAGACGTCCCCGAAGATCGTCACGACGCCCGAGGAGAAGAGCTCGTTCAGTGTCTCGACGTCGGAGGTGACTCGCGTCATCAGCCGGCCGACCGGGTTCCGGTCGAAGTAGGCGACGCTGAGCCTCTGGAGATGGTCGAAGATCTCCATCCTGAGATCGTACATCACCCGCTGCCCCACGAACGCGGTGAGGAGTGCTCCACCGTATTCCACCACCAGCTCGAGCAACAGCGTCGCGAGGTAGAGCCCGGCCAACAGGCCGAGCAGGCCCAGGTCCCTGTGCGGAATGGCGACGTCGAGCGCGCGCTCGGTGAGCCGGGGGCCGATGAGGGCGAGCCCTGACTGGACCAGGAGCAGCAGCACCGCCCCGGCGGCGAGCCAGCGATACGGTCGCAGGTAGCCTAGCAGCCGGCGCAGCAGCGCGGCGTCATACCTGGTGGCGGGGATGTCCTGATCGTCCATTATGCGTCTGCTACCCGCCTGCCGGTTCGGCGAGCGTTGCCTGATCGATGGACTTGAGTCCCCGGCGCAGCCAGCCGGAGAACACGATGAAGCCGAAGGCGAGGGTGAAGTAGGTGAGCGTGAGCCGCCAGATCAGGATGTAGATCGGCGTGAGCTCGCGCGGCACGTACGAGGACATGACCGCGGCCGAAAGAACCTCGCCGATCCCGGACGCCCCGGGGGTCGGAGCGAAGTAGAGGAGAAACATCACCAGAGTCTGAACCAGCAGGATGTCCACGAAGTTCGCTTCGATCCCCAGCGCGCGGAGGGCGACGTACCCGGCAAGGAGCTTGTTGGCGTGGGAGACCGCCGAGAGGATGGTGGACCAGAAGATGGCCAGCCAACCGCGGGGGCTATTGAAGGCCACCACGCTCGCATGGGCCTCGTCGATGCCTTGGCGGAGCCGCTCGAGCCGCTTCGCGACCCGCTCGCTCCGGCGCCCGATCGCCTCCGCCACCCGATGGATCAGGTCGCGCACCAGCCGGGGAGCGAAGATCACGAACCCCATGAGGACGCCGATCCCCCCCACGATCGTGAGGCTTCCGAGGAAGAGGTCGTAGAGCGAAAGCCCGAGCACGTCGCCCCGCTGCCCCAGCCCCTTTCCGGCTCCGAAGACGAGCGCCACCGGCCCCGCGATGGCGAAGAAGAGAACGGTCGACACGAAGCTGATGAAGGTGGACGTGACCGCCACCGGCAGCGGGATCCCGTAGCGCCGAAGGGTGTACATCGTCATCGGCCCGGCCGCCGAGTTGAGCGGGGTGAGGAAGCCGGCCCACGCGCCCATCCCGCCGGCGAGAATCGCCCCTTTGAGCGAGGGGCGAGGAAAGACGTGCCGGGCGCAGATCCAGAGCCGGAGCCCCCCGCCGATCCAGTCCATCGAGGCGAGGCATGCGCCCATCAGCACCCACCCCCAATGCACCCCGGCGAGGCCGCGGAGGAACGCGGGAAGGTCGTTGCCGTACAGCAGCGTGATCCCGAACCCGGCCAGAGAGGCCAGTAACGAGATCTCGAACCCGCGCAGGAGGAATTTGGGGGTGAGCAGTCGGGGCATGGGAGACGAAAAGATAGTCGGGCGGCGGGGCGGCAGGGCAGCGGGGCAGCGGGCCAGCGACCCCGGAAGCGCGGAACAAGGACTGGATTGTCATCCTGAGCGAAGCGAAGGAGCGAGGCGGCGCTCAGGCTCCTTCGCTTCGCTCAGGATGACATTTCATCGCTCCTCTCATTCGCGACTCCTGCCGCCCCGCTGCCCCGCCGTCCTTGCCCCGCCTCTCCCGAAACTATCCCGAACCCAGCGATTCTACTATTTTCCTCCCCGTGGCCGATTCCGTCATCCGCATCGTCAATGCTCGCCAGAACAACCTGCAGGGTGTCACCGTAGACCTG
>CAYPAE010000040.1:0-10241 GCA_964408595.1 uncultured Gemmatimonadaceae bacterium
CCCGGAGCGCTTCCCCGTCCTCCGTCTGATACTCCTCGCGGAAGTGGCCGCCGCACGATTCCTCGCGATGGAGCGCGTCGCGGCAGATCAGCTCACCCAGCTCCAGGAAGTCGGCCACCCGGCCGGCCTTCTCCAGCGCCTGGTTGAGCTCGGCGTCGCTGCCGGGCACGTTCACGTTCTGCCAGAACTCCTCCCGAAGCTCCGGGATCCTGACCAGCGCCTCCTGGAGCCCCTTCGCGTTCCGGGCCATCCCGCACTTGTCCCACATGATCTTGCCCAGCTCGCGGTGGAACGAATCCACCGTGCGGGTACCCTTGATCTCGAGCAGCCGGCGGGTGAGCATCACCGCTTCCTCCTGGACCAGCCGGCACTCGGCGTGTGACGCGTCGATCTTCTCGAGCTTGGTGGAAGCTAGGTAGTCGCTCACCGTGCCCGGGACGATGAAGTAGCCGTCGGCGAGCCCCTGCATGAGGGCGCTCGCGCCGAGTCGGTTGGCGCCGTGGTCGGAGAAGTTCGCCTCGCCGATCACGTGCAGGCCGGGGATCGTGCTCATCAGGTTGTAGTCCACCCAGAGCCCCCCCATCGTGTAGTGCACCGCGGGGTAGATCCGCATCGGCACCCGGTAGGGGTCCTCGTCGGTGATCCGCTGGTACATCTCGAAGAGGTTGCCGTACCGCTCCCGGATGGCGTCCGCGCCGACCCGCTTGATCGCGTCGGCGAAGTCGAGATAGACGCCGAGCCCACCGGGGCCGACGCCGCGCGCCTCGTCGCAGACCGTCTTGGCCGCGCGGGACGCGATGTCGCGCGGCGCCAAGTTGCCGAAGCTCGGGTAGCGGCGCTCGAGGTAGTAGTCCCGCTCCGCTTCGGGAATCCGGTCGGGCGAGCGGGTGTCGCCCGCCTGCTTCGGTACCCAGACCCGGCCGTCGTTCCTGAGCGACTCGCTCATGAGCGTGAGCTTGGACTGGTACTCGCCGCTCTGAGGGATGCAGGTGGGATGGATCTGGGTGAAGCACGGATTGCCGAAGTACGCGCCCCGCTTGTGCGCCCGCCAGATGGCGGTGACGTTGGAGCCCTTCGCGTTGGTGGAGAGATAGAAGACGTTCCCATAGCCGCCGGTGCCGAGCACCACGGCGTCGCCGACGTGCGTCTCGATCCGGCCGGTCACCATATCGCGCACCACGATGCCGCGCGCCTTCCCGTCCACCACGACCAGGTCGAGCATCTCGGTCCGCGGGAACATCGTCACGCCGCCGCGCGCGACTTCCTTCTCCAGCTGCTGGTACGCCCCGAGGAGCAGCTGCTGTCCGGTCTGGCCCCGGGCATAAAAGGTTCGCGAGACCTGCGCGCCGCCGAACGACCGGTTCGCCAGCAGGCCGCCGTACTCCCGGGCGAACGGCACGCCCTGCGCGACGCACTGGTCGATGATATTGACGCTGATCTGCGCCAGGCGGTAGACGTTCCCCTCGCGCGCCCGGAAGTCCCCGCCCTTCACCGTGTCGTAGAACAGGCGGAAGATGCTGTCGCCGTCGTTGCGGTAGTTCTTGGCCGCGTTGATCCCGCCCTGCGCCGCGATGCTGTGGGCCCGCCTGGGTGAGTCCTGGAAGCAGAAGCACTTCACCTTGTAGCCGAGCTCGCTGAGCGTGGCAGCCGCGGACGCGCCGGCCAGCCCGCTTCCCACCACGAGCACGGTGTATTTCCGCTTGTTGGCGGGATTCACCAGCTTCATCTCGAAGCGATGCTTGTCCCATTTCCGTTCGATGGGCCCGGAGGGAACCCGGGAGGTCAGTGGCATGCGCGAGCCCCGGAAGCGGGGCGGCGGGGCGGCGGGGCTGCGGGGCCGCTCGCTCCCTTCGCCGAAAGCCGCCGGTGTGCTTGGCTGCCCCGCCGCCCCGCTGCCCCGCGGCCCCGCTCCCTCATCCGATCCTCCCAAGAAATCCCGCAACCACGATGGCCGTAAACCCCAGCCAGGTGAATCCCGCGAGCACCAGCGCCAGGCGCCGGTGAAGCGGCCGGGGCGATGGCTGACTCATGCCGAGGCTCCGGCCGCTGCTCCAGAGCCCGTGATACAGGTGCAGCCCCACCGCGACCATCGCGATCAGGTAGAATCCGGCCACCCACGGGTTCTGGAAGCCGGTCCTGACGTTGTGATACGGATTGAGCTCGAGGAAGTCCGGGTGGGCCGCGCCAGTGGTGAAGTGCAGGATGTGATAAACCAGAAAGATCAGAATGAGCGCGCCGCCCCACCGGATCGTCCGCGCCGCGAGGGTGGAAGCCTGCGGCGCTCGACCGCCGGCATAGGGTTGCGGACGGGCCGCACGGCTCCGGAGCGTGAGCTGGACGGCGGCCACGACATGGAGGATCGCCGCAACGAGCAGCACGAGCCGGGCGCCCCAGAGCGCGGCCCCGGTGCCGTGCAGCAGCGCCGCATAGCGATTGATTCGGTCGGGTCCGCCGAACACCAGCAGGTTGGCCAGCACGTGGCTGAGGAGGTAGGCCACCAGCACCAGGCCGGTCACCGCCATCACCGCCTTCTTGCCGACCGACGAGTGCCAGAACCCCTGGAGCCGGTTCACCGCCCCGTTCCTCTCACCCGTCTACGATCGCCTGCATCGCCCGCACCGCCTCGGCCGACTGGTGCAGGTCGGCCCGCTCCTGATCGGTCAGCCTGATGTCCACGATCTGCTCGAGCCCCTTGCGTCCGAGCTTGCACGGCACGCCGCAGAAGACGTCGCGGAGGCCGAACTCTCCCTGGAGCCACGCGGAGCACGGCAGCAGGCGCTTCCGGTCGAGGGCGATCGCCTCCACCATCTGGACCGCCGCCGCGCTGGGCGCGTAGTAGGCGGAGCCGGTCTTGAGGAAGCTCACGATCTCCGCGCCGCCGTTCCGGGTGCGGTCCACGATCGCGGCGAGCTTGCTCTTCTCCAGCAGCTGGCTCACCGGGATGCCGGAGACGGTCGTGTAGCTCACCAGCGGCACCATCGTATCGCCGTGGCCGCCGAGGACCATCGCCTGAATGTCCTGCGCCGACACGTTCATCGCCTCGGCGAGGAACATGCGGTAGCGCGCGGTGTCGAGCACGCCCGCCATTCCGAGGATCCGCTCGCGGGGGAATCCCGTAGCCTTCATCGCGACGTAGCACATCACGTCCAGGGGGTTGGAGACCACCACCACGATGGCCTTGGGGGCGACCCGGGCGATCTGCTCGCTCACCGAGCGCACGATGCCTGCGTTGGTCTTGGTGAGATCGTCCCGGCTCATCCCGGGCTTCCGGGCGATGCCGGCGGTGACGACGACGACGTCCGCCCCGGCCGCCGGATCGTAGCTGTTGCTCCCGATGACCTGGGTATCGAATCCCTCGATCGGGCCGGACTGCCACTGGTCGAGCGCCTTGCCCTGCGGCACCCCTTCCACCACGTCGATCATCACCACGGTGCGCGCGAGGTTCTTTTCCGCCAGCCGCTGGGCCGCGGTGGCCCCCACGTTCCCCGCACCGACGACGGCCACTCTCTCGAGCATGACAGTCCCGCTTTGGGTGTTCAGGTTGAGGTCGAACTCGATGGTCTAAGGCGGCGAAATGTAGCGGTTTACATACTACCGGCAAAGCCTGGTGCCAGCGGTCTGGCGGAGCGCTTCGTAGAGCACGATCCCGACCGCGGTCGCGAGGTTCAGGCTGCGCACGGGCCCCGGCATCGGGATCGTGAAGCAGCGGTCCGGGTGCTTCTCCAGGATTCGCTCCGGCATCCCATCGGTCTCGCTGCCGAACACCAGGCAGCTATTCGCCTGGTAGGGTGCTTCCCAGAAGCTTCGCTCGGCCTTGGCGGAGAAGTAGAGGCAGCGGCTCCGGTCCATCGCGTCCCGGAACGCGAACCAGTCCGGGTGCCGCCAGAGATCCACGTTCTCCCAGTAATCCAGGCCCGCGCGGCGCAGGTCGGAGTCCTCGAGCGAAAAGCCGAGCGGCTCTATCAGATGAAGCGCGACGTCGGTTGCGGCGCAGAGCCGGGCGATGTTCCCGGTGTTGGGTGGGATCTGGGGCTGGATGAGCGCGACCTGGAGCGCCATCAGCCGCCGCGGGTGTGCATCTCGCGCCTGGGGTCGGCGCGCAGGCTCTCGATCCGGTGGAGAATCCCGCGCTCGGCGAGACCGGCCCTCTCCTCCGCTCCGCGGTCGGTTCGCCCACGCCAGATGCCGGCGATGCGCTCCGAGATCTCCCCGTCGGTTGCGCCGCCGCGGAGCAGCTCGCGCAGATCGAGACCGTCCTCCCCGTAGAGACAGAGCAGGAAGGTTCCGTCGGCGGTGAGGCGGCCGCGGTCGCAGGTGCGGCAGAACGGCGCGGTGGTCGAGGCGATGACGCCGAATGTCGTCCCGTCCCGCAGCGCGAATCGCTCGGCCGGCGCCCACTGCCCTTCGCGCAGCGCCTCGACTGGGCCGTACCGTCGCGCCACGAGCTCCAGTATCTCGCGCTGCGAGACCACCTGGTCCATGGACCACCCCGTGGCGCCGCCCACGTCCATGTACTCGATGAAGCGGGCCTCCACTGCCCGACCGCGGGCGAACTCGATGAGGTCCACCACCTCGTCGTCGTTGTACCCGCGGATGACCACGGTGTTCAACTTGATCGACGAGAACCCGGCCGACCGCGCCGCATCGATGCCGGCGACCACGTCGGCATGGCGCGCGCTGCGGGCGAACTCCTGCATTCGCTCGGGACGTAGGGTGTCGAGGCTCACCGTCACCCGCCGAAGGCCGGCGGCCCGGAGCGCCTCCGCCTGACGCGCGAGCAGAACCCCGTTCGTGGTCAGCGCGAGATCGATGATCGCGTCATGGCGCGACAGCAGCGAGACGAGCGTCGCCAGATCGTGCCGCAGGAGCGGCTCCCCGCCGGTGAGCCGCACCTTGCTCACGCCGAGCCCGGCGAAGATCCCCGCGACACGGGCGATCTCCTCGAAGGTGAGAATCGACGCCCGCGGGAGCCAGACGTACTCCGCTTCGGGCATGCAGTAGCGGCACCGGAGATTGCAGCGGTCGGTGACGGAGACGCGGAGGTTGCGCAGGGGACGGCCCAGGCGGTCAGGCGGGCCGGCGGGCGGGCGGGCGGCACTCATGACGAAGATCCGGAAGCAGGAACGATCTGCTCACTCGACTCGCCGCCCGCCTGCCCGCCCGCCCGCGCGCCCGCCGTCCCTACCCACTCAACCGTCCCATCGGCGTAGAACTCCTTCTTCCAGATCGGCACCCGGCGCTTGACTTCCTCGATCACGAAGCGACAGGCCGCGAAGGCCTCGTCCCGGTGCGCGCCGGCGGCGGCGATCGCCACCGCGGTGTCGCCGATCTCAAGGGCGCCGACCCGATGCTCCAGCGCGACGCGAACCGGCCACTTCGCCTCGGCCTCCGCCACGATCCGGGCGCACTCCTCTTCGGCCATGGGGCCGTACGCGGAGTATTCCAGGCGCCGGACCGTCCGGCCGCCGTGGTGGTCGCGCACCTGGCCGAGGAAGGAGGCGACACCGCCGCGGGCCGGGGACTCGACTCCAGCGATGAGGGTCGCCGGAACGATCGGAGTCGCGGAGAGAAAGGTCATGGATTCAGCCTCCCGCGAACGGCGGCAGGAGGGCTACCTCGTCACCCTCGGCGAGCCGGGTGTCGAGCCCGGCGTGAGCCAGGTTCACGGCGCAGAGCGGAAGGGGCGGGATCCGCTCGCCACCCGGGAGCGACCGCACGTGATCCAAGGCGTCGGCAACCGTCGCCAGCGCGGGGAGGGCGACTCGCACCGATTCCAGACCCAGCCGGTCGGCGTAGCTGGCGAAGAGAAGGACGCGCACGTTGACGATCTGCGTCGTGGGGGCAGGCATGACTGGAAGCTATCCGCAATCGTCGGAGGGGGGAACGGCGAGATCGCGATGAAAGAAGGGCCGCCCGGGAGCGAGTCCCGGTGCGGCCCATTCGAAGGATGCCGGTGCCGCCCCGCCCGTCACATGCCCTGGGCGGCCTCCCCGGCGGGCTCACTCTCGTCCGCAACCAGAGCCCGTAACTCTTTACTAGGCTTGAAGACCGGAACGGGACGCGCAGCGACTTCGACCGGATCACCGGTGCGCGGGTTGCGCGCCATCCTGGTCTTGCGCCGGCGGATCTTGAACGTCCCGAACCCACGCACCTCGATGTTGTGCTGCTGCTTGAGCGCCTCTTTCACTGCCTCCAGGAAGGCGTCCACGACGCGAGCACAATCCTTCTTGGAGATCATAGGCCCGGCGGTCCGGGCGATCGAGGCGGTTACCTGTTCGACGAGATCGGCCTTGGTCATGCGTCCCCCAGAAGGGTTACAGACAGCATAGCTCGGGAGGGCATCCTGGCCGATAGTATGGGCTTAAGTGTTGTCTGTCAAGGGCTTGGCCTTCGGAGCCGTCCCCGGGCGAAGGGAGGCGAGAAACTCCTCGAAGTGCGGGAAGGCGTCGTGGGGCCCCGGAGCGGCCTCCGGATGGTACTGCACGGCGAACATCGGCAACTCGCGGTGCCGCACTCCCTCGATGGTTCCGTCGTTGAGATTGAGGTGGGTCACCTCGAGGCCGCTCGCTCCCGGAACCCGCGCTCTGTCGCCAACTACCGCGAACCCATGGTTTTGGGTCGTGATGAGTACCTGCCCCGTGCGCAGGTCGCGAACCGGGTGGTTCCCGCCGCGATGCCCGTACGGCAGCTTGGCGGTCTCTCCACCGAACGCGAGACCGATCAACTGATGTCCCAGGCAGATGCCGAACGTCGGCAGGCCCTCGCCGACCAGCTCCCGGATGGTGGAGACGGCGTACTGCACCGCCGCCGGATCTCCGGGACCGTTGGAGAGGAAGAGCCCATCGGGCTTCAGCTCGCGGACTTGCGCCGCGCTCGTCTCGGCGGGGACGACGGTGACCCGGCACCCCGCCTGCACCAGCTTGCGGACGATGTTGCGCTTCATCCCGTAGTCGTACGCTACCACGTGCGGACCTTGACCCTCGGTTCGGCGCTCGCGAACCGTGGCGCGCGACGCGAGGTCCAGTCCGCTCATCGAGGGAGACGCCAGCAACCGAGCGGTCAGCTCGCGGCTCGGCTCGCGTCCTTCGGCGACGCCGCCGCGCATGGCGCCGCGCTCGCGGAGGTGGCGGGTAAGCCGGCGAGTGTCCACGCCCTCGATCACCGGCACACCGGAGGCGGCCAGCCAGTCGTCGAGGCTGAGTGTAGAGCGCCAGTTGGACGGCTGGCGGGACATCTCCCGCACCACCACGCCGGTCACCTGCGGCCGCTCCGACTCCATGTCCTCCTGATTGACGCCGTAGTTACCGATCATCGGGGCGGTCATGACCACGATCTGACCGAGGTAGCTCGGATCGGTGAACGTCTCCTGATATCCCGTGATGTTGGTGGTGAACACCACCTCGCCGAAGGCGGGATCCACGGGACGCAGCGCGGTTCCGGCGAACCAGGCGCCGTCCTCGAGCACAACGAAAGCGGGGCGATCGGTCATCCGGTCGCCCCGCGTTCCTTCGCCGTCACTTGCCGGGCTGCTGTTGGGGCGACGGTGCCCCCGCGGCGGGCGCGGGGCCGGCCGCGGTGTCCGGTGTGCCGCCGAGTGGGAGGGGCGCGCTCGGGGCCGGCGCCTCCGGGGTCGCGGCGCGCAACCGCTCCTGGAGCTCGGTCGATCCACCGCCCCGCGGGACCACCGAGAGAAGAAGCGCGAGCGCCAGGAAGATGCCGCCGCACCACCAGGTCATCTTGGTGAGGATGGTAACCGCCTGCCGACCGCCGAGCACCGTGTCGGTGCTGCCGCCGCCGAGCGAAGCGAGACCGCCGCCCTGGCCGGCCTGGAGCAGGACGACCGCGGAGAGGAGCAGAGCGTCGAGGATGAGAAGCGTCAGCAAGAGCGCGAACATTTGATCTCCTGGGCAGCCGGGAAGTTTAGTCGCCGGAGCGGGTTGGGTCAATCCGTCGGACGCCACTTCCCTCCCACGAATGTCCCCGCAATTGCCCCATTCCCGGCGCCGAACACGATTGCGTCGAGCAATCCAGCGGCCGGGACTCCCGACAGCGACGGCACGGTGAGATCCACCGCGGCGAGATCGGCCCACTCCCCGGGCGCGATCCGACCTGCGGGGATGCCAAGCGCTGCCGCGCCGCCGCTCGTCGCCGCTTCCAGCGTGGTCGCTGCGACCCCTCCATGGGAATCCATCAGTGCCCCGCGCAGCTCGCCACGGAGCCGCTGGCCGTACTCCAGCCAGCGCATCTCCTCGATGGCCGAGATCCGGGCGTTCGAATCGGTTCCCAGCGAAAGCCGTCCGCCCACCGAGTGCGGTGCCGACAAGTCGGGTATGCCGTCGCCCAGGTTCGCCTCGGTGAGCGGACATACGCATACCCGGCCCCCACGGGCGAGAAACGCAGCCATGTCCGCGGGCGATGTGTGGGTGCAGTGCACCGCCGTGAGATTGCCGCCGGGGACGAGCTCGTCGCAGAGGAGTTGCATCGGGGTCCGGCCGTACGCGTCCAAGGTTTCCTCGATCTCGCGCCGCTGCTCCTCGACGTGCATATGGAACGGCAGCCCGCGTCGGATCGCCTCGGAATGCAGCGCCCTGATCTCGGCCAGACTCACCGCGCGGATGCTGTGGGCAACAACGCCCACCGACTGGGTCGAAGGGTCCAGGCGCTGGCCGAGACGGTCCAGCTGTCGCCAGTACTGCCGAAGGTCGAGCGTGGCGAATCGTCTCTGCCCCGGCTCGAGAACCTTCCCGATCCCGCCGGCCGCGTAATAAGCCTGCAGCAGCACTATCCGGATGCCCACCTCGGACGCGGCCTCGAGCACGACATCGTCGAAGCTGAAGTCACCATTCCGGTCGTGATGCAGGTAGTGGAACTCCCCGACGCTGGTGATCCCCGCGTCCCGCATCTCCGCGAATGCCTGACGGCAGACCCGCCGCAACGCGTCGCGATCGAGGGACGCGACCAGCGCGTACATTGCCTCCCGCCAGCTCCAGAAGCTCCCGGCCCCGGACGAGAAGCGCTCGCCCGAGCCACGGAGCCCGCGCTGAAAGGCGTGGGAGTGAGCGTTGACGAAGCCGGGAAGGAGCGCCACGCCCTCCAAGCGGCGGACTGCTCCCGAGCGCGCTCGCCCGACGGACTCGATGCGGCCGTCGGCGCCGACCGTGATGGCCCGGTCGGGGACGAATGCGCCGTCGATCCACATGAGATCAGCCTGAATCGTCTGCCGGCTCATTCCGCGGAACATCTCCGGCGGATGATGTCGTCGAGGAGCTCTCCGGCGCGCACGAACTCCGCGATCGGCAGAAACTCGTTGGGCCGGTGCGCAGCCTCGATGCTCCCGGGCCCGAAGACCGCGCAGTGGAACCCGACGGTCTGAAGCCACCCGGCATCGGTGGCGAAGGCGACGCTCTCGGTGCCGTGCTGGCCGACCATTCCGCAGAGCTCGCGGTGAAGGGCGGCTCGTTCGTCGAGCACCATCGCCGGACTCTCGCCGAGGGACGTGAGCTCGAATGGCTCGCCGGGGAGCGCCTCGGCCACGGTCGCGCGCACGCGCTCGGTCATCTCCCCGGTCTTCATCTCCGGCAGGAGCCGGATGCCGACCTGCACCGTACAGCGGTCGGGAATCACGTTCACCGCGCTGCCGCCGGTGACCACACCCACGTTGAGCGCCGGGTACGGCACCTCGGGAAAGTGCTCGCCGTGCGGAGGCCGCTCCGCCTCCATCGCTACTCGCAGGCCGGCGAGCGCGGCGATCGCCCGCGCGGCCGGCTCGATCGCGTTGCGGCCGAGATGGGGGTAGCCGCTGTGCGCGGCTCGTCCGCGGAACGCGAGTTGGAGACGGATCATCCCCTTGTGCAGCCGGACCACCCGGAGCGAGGTGGGCTCGCCGATGATGACGTCTCGAGGAAGGCCGGGCGACGTGCCGTGGTTCTCGGCGAAGCGCCGCGCGCCGAGGGTGCCGACCTCCTCGTCGTAGGTCAGCAGCAGCGCCAGCGGCCGGCGCAGGCGGTCCGGTTCCGACCGGGCCAGCCGGTTGATCGCGAGGGCGAGAAACCCCTTCATGTCGGCCGCGCCACGGCCCACGTACGTCTCCCCTTCCCTGGTGAGCGCAAAGGGCGCCGAGCGCCACTCCGGCTCGTCGGCCGGAACGACGTCCATGTGGCCGGAGAGAGTGAGGCCCTCGCCGGCCTCCCGGTCCGGCCCGGCGCGGACGACGAGGTTGGCTTTCACCCCGTCATGCGACC
>CAYPAE010000041.1:0-10202 GCA_964408595.1 uncultured Gemmatimonadaceae bacterium
CCAGACGGGCGGCACGTGTTCTCCAGGAGCTACAACGAGCACCTGCGGTCGATCGCTCGCGTGAGACAAGGACGCTAGGCGGCGGTGATAAGGCCTTCGGCATACCTGCGTGTTGCCGTCTCCCCATCATTCTCCCCGAGTATCCCTGACACCACCGCCACCCCCGCCCCCCCGGCCGTGAGCACCTGCGGCACGTCCTCGGGGCGCACCGACCCGATGGCAATGCATGGTCTCCCCCCCGCGAGTCCCATGAGCCGCCGAAACCCTTCCACCCCAAGTGCCTCACCCGCATCCCTCTTCGTCCCCGTCGCCCGCCAGGGGCCGATCCCCCAGTAGTCGGCCCCACTCCCTGCGCCCGCTTCGTCCACCGATCCGACCGAGGCGCCGACGATGAATCCCGGCGGCACGACCCGGCGGGCGAGTGAGACCGGCAGATCGTCCGGGCCGAGGTGCACCCCGGCGGCGCCTGCCGCGAGGGCGATGTCGGGCCGGTCGTTCACCAGCACCGGGATTCGGAGCGCCGCCACCAGCGCGCGTGCGCGTTCCACCTGCTCCCGCGGCGAGGCCAGTTTGAGCCGGAGCTGCACCGAGGTCGCGCCCCCGCGCTCCGCCGCCAGGGCCAGCGCCACGAGGTCGCGTCCCTCGACCAGACGGTCGTCGGTGACCAGCATCAGCCGAACCACTGCCGCTACATTATCAGCCATGATGCTCCCCGCCCCCCGGTTGCACGGCATTCGCGGCGCCACCACCGTCGATCGGAACGACGCGACCGAGATTCTCGCCGCCACCGACGAGCTGCTGCGCACCCTGATCGAGACCAACGAGCTCGAGCCCGACGACATCGTGAGCGCGCTGTTCACCGTCACGCGGGACCTGGACGCCGCCTTCCCCGCGCGAGCAGCGGAGGACTTCGGGTGGAACATCGTCGCCTTGCTCCACGCCACCGAGATCCCGGTGCCCGGGTCGCTCCCCCGCTGCATCCGGCTCCTGGTTCACGCCTACACCCGGCGTGGGCGCGGCGAAATCAAGCATTGCTATCTCCGGGGGGCCACCGTTCTGCGTCCCGACCGGGCGTGACCCCGGCCCGGGTAACGGCGCGCGGCGCCGAGCGCTGGGTTCGGGGCCATCCTTGGATCTATCGCAGCGACGTCGAGAGCCACCCGCCCGACCCGGGCCTCGTGCCGGTGCAGGACCCGCGAGGCCGTTTCATCGGCCAGGGCCTGCTCTCCCCCACGTCCGAGCTCCGGCTGCGTCTCCTGGAGCGCGGCGACGGCGCGGTGGATGCGGCGTGGTGGCGCCGGCGGATCGAGGCCGCGGCCGCCCGACGGGCGGGCATCGACGCCTCGGCCTACCGCCTGGTGCACGGCGAAGGCGACGGGTTGCCTTCGCTCGTGGTGGATCGCTACGATCGCTGGATCGTGGCTCAGATCCTCTCCACCGGGCTCGAGACGATGCGGCAGCCGATCCTCGACGCCCTGGTGTCGCTGTTCCAGCCGGAGGGGATCCTGCTCCGCCACGACGTTCCCGCTCGCCGCCGAGAGCGGCTGCCAGCCGAGATCGAGGAAGTCTTCGGCTCGGTACCGCGGGAGATCGAGGTCCGCGAGGGCGGCGTTCGCTATCTCGCCGCGCCCTGGGAAGGCCAGAAAACCGGCGCGTTTCTCGACCAGCGTCCCAATCGGCTCCTCGCCGCCGAGGTCACCCGGCCGGGGGGCCGCGCGCTGGACTGCTTTGCTTATCATGGCTCCTTCGCGTTGCACCTCGCCGGCCGTGCCGCGAACGTCATCGCGCTCGACTCCAGCCCAGGCGCGCTCGAGCGCGCCCGGACCAACGCGGCCCTCAACGGCCTGAGCAACATCGAGTGGCGAGCGGTCGATGCCTTCGAGGGACTGCGGGCGATGGCGCGCGCCAGGGAGCAGTTCGACACCATCGTGCTCGACCCCCCCGCCTTCGCCAAGACCCGAGCCAGCGTGCCCGACGCCATCCGCGGCTACCGGGAGATCAACCTGCGGGCGATGCGCTGCCTCGCGCCCGGCGGCATGCTGCTGACCGCATCCTGCTCCTCCCACGTCCGGCTGCCGGAATTCCTCGCGATGCTCGCCGAGGCCGCGGGGGACAGCGGCCGGCGCATCCGGGTGCGTCGCATTCTGGGTCAGGGTGAGGACCACCCCGAGGTGCTGACGATCCCCGAAACCGGATACCTCAAGGGGGCTCTACTGGAGGCGGAATAGCTCGCCGCCTTGACCCGACTCACCCGATGTACGAATTTGCACCATTGTCAATCGCGGCGGCCTCGTGGGGCCGCCGTCCGTCCGGAACCCATTCCATACAGCTCACGCGGTGAACCTCGTCACCGGCCGCTCAGTCGCGCGCGGCCTCCTGCCGAACAGGGTGTCATGCTGAGCGCCGCCGAGATTCGCGGTGCTCAGCGCCGGCGGCGCTCGCCCTATTCCGACAAGCAGCACTATCACGAGTACATCCTTCAGCGGATCGAAGGCTTCAAGAATTCGATCGGCCGCGAGGAGCTGATGCGGCTGGGCGACGAGGCCGCCTCCGAGCTGCAGGCGACTTCCGAGGGGCAGTTCGTCCTGACCGAAGTGCTCATGCTCGAGACGGTGGACCGCCTCATCAGGAAGCGGCTCGCGCTCCGGCCCTATCGCCGCTGGCGCCAGCAGTTCCGCAAGCTCCGTGAGGCGCAGCGCACCCCGGTCCACTGGGGCCTCGACGGTGGGTGCGCGCTCGCCCGCCTCCTGCCGCGCGTCGAGGCGCACGATATCGCGCTGGTGATCGGCGCCGGGGCGGAGCCCGCCACGTATCTCCTCGCCGCGCACGACGCGGCGGTGACGTTCGTGGCCTGCGACGTCGGCTGCGTCGAGCGGGTGGAGTCGCGCATGGCGGCGGAGGCCCTGGCGAGCCTGTTCGAGGGGTTCGTCGCGCCACTCGGCCCTGCCCTGCCCGCTTTCCTCGAGGCACTCGATCGGCTGGATATCGTGGTCATCGACCCCAACACCCTGGCCGGGTTCAAGCTCCACGCCCGCGCCGCGCTCCTCACCGACCTCCAGCGTCGGAGCCGTCCCGGCGGTGTTCATGTCGTCTTGGGTGGGAGCCGCGCGCTCTCACCGGACTCCATCCGCGCCCTGTACGATGGATGGATCGTCGAGGAGGAACCGGTGCGCTGCAAGCGGACGGCCGCCTCGCGCCGGCCCGACGGCCTTCTCCTCGCCAAGCCCACGTGTCCCCCGGACGCGGCGGCTCCATCGCGCGCCGCGTCCATCTGACACTTCGCCGCGGCTTCAGCGGCAATCCAAGTCTGCATTCTAGAGTGGGTTAGCTACCGGCATTCCGGGGGCATGAGCCGTGCCTCCCCTCCGGCCAGACGCTGTCGTGGCTCCCACGTCCCATGAGGACCGTCCCGTGACCACTCTTCCCGTCGCCGTACCCTCGACGCCGCTCGGCATCGTGATCAAGAACGGTGGGCCAGCCCCGAAGCCGGTGCGGTTCTGGGCCTACATGTGGGCCGCGGACGAGGAGGCCTCCACGGATCACTGGCACCAGCGGGTTCCCACCGAACACGCGGCGTAAGAGCGCCGAGGGCGGCTTTTTCCAGTGCTCTCAGCGGGTCGAAACGCCCCCGGACCTCGGTCCGGGGGCGTTTGAATTTTTTCGACGCTTTGCCCTTGCCCCTCCCATCTCCCGGGTCTAAACTCACTTAGATCGCCTCACTTCCGCCGAGTATCGGTGCTCAATGGCCAAGATTACCGTCAACGGCAACGACATTTCGTTCCAGCCCGGCGCCACCATTCTGGAGGCCGCCCGCGGCTCCGGCATCGACATTCCGACCCTCTGCTGGTACCCCAAGTTGCCCATCGTGGGGAACTGCCGGATCTGTCTGGTGTCGGTCCAGGGCCAAGGCAAGCTTCTGCCCGCGTGCGCCACGCCGGCGACCGACGGAATGGTGGTGGACACCGAGTCGCCCGCGGCCGTAGACACCCGCCGGGGCGTCCTCGGCCTCTTGCTCGAGCGCTATCCGGGCGAGCACCTCCACAACGGCGGACGCCGCCAGCCGCGCAACGAGTTCGAGCGCTACGTCACCCAGTACGACGTCCCCATCCGCGACCATCACGAGCTGCCCCTCCGTTCCGGCGACGAGCGTCCCGGCGACGTGATGATCCAGCACGACATGAGCCTCTGTATTCTCTGCACCCGCTGCGTGCGGGCCTGCGAGGACATCCAGGAGGTCGGGGTCCTCGACGTGGGGATGCGGGGCGAGCACGCGCAGATCATCGTCGGCGGCGACGGCGATCCCGACCACGCCGGCTGTACCTGGTGCGGCGAGTGCGTCCGGGTCTGCCCCACGGGGGCGATCTTCGAGTTCATCCCCAAGCAGCGGTTTGGATCGGAGGCGGTCCGCTCGCCCGACAAGGTGGCTCGTTCCGTGTGTCCCTACTGCGGCGTGGGCTGTCAGATCGATCTCCAGGTCAAAGGCGACCAGATCATGCGGGTGACGTCGCCCAGCATCGAGGAGATCACGCCCAACCAGGGCTCGACCTGCGTGAAGGGGCGCTTCGGCTACGACTTCCCGATGCATCGGGACCGCCTCATGACGCCGGTGATCCGGAAGGGCTGGATGCACGATGGCGAGCAGTGGGTGTGGACCGGCGAATGGCCCCGCCACCGCGAGGGCCCCTGGCAGACGATCGAGGAGATGGGCACCCGGAAGAAGCCGCGCACGCCGAAGCGGAGTGTCGGGAAGCCGCCGGGGACCGGGGTGCCCTGCATGGAGGAGGACGACGTGCGCGATCGCGTCGCCACGCCGCCGGGGTGGTACAGCGCTTTCCGCGAGGCCACCTGGGACGAGGCGCTGAGTCTGGTCGCCCAGGAGCTGAAGCGCATCCGGGACGCCCACGGCCCGCGCGCGCTTGCGGCGCTCTCCTCCGCCAAGTGCAGCAACGAGGACAACTACGTCTTCATGCGGATGGTCCGGGCCGGCTTCGGCACCAACAGCGTGGACCACTGCACCCGGCTCTGCCACTCGAGCTCCGTGGCGGCGATGAGCCGCGCGCTCGCGACCTCCGCGGCGTCGGGCTCGATGCGGGAGATCGAGGAGGCGTGCGACGTCATCTTCATCTCCGGCGCCAACACCACCGAGACGCATCCGGTCTTCGGCGCCTTGATCAAGCGGGCGGTGTCCAAGGGCGCGCGCCTCATCGTCGCCGACGTGCGGCGCACCGAGCTCGCCGAGCTGGCCGACATCCATCTCCAGATGATGCCGGGCACCGACGTGGCGCTCTATAACGGGATGGTGAACCACGTCATCGCGGCGGGGCTGGTGGACCGGAAGTTCATCGAGGGGCGGACCCACGACTTCGAGAAGGTAAGGGAGTCGGTCGCCGGCTACACCCCGGAGAGCGCCGCCAAGATCACCGGCGTCCCGGCGGCGACGATCCGTGCCGCGGCCGAGATGTATGCCCGCGGGCCCCGCACCTCCACGCTCTGGGCCATGGGCCTCACCCAGCACAACACCGGCACCGACATCGTGGCGAGCCTGCTGAACCTCATGCTCGCCTGCGGGATGATCGGGAAGTGGGGCGCCGCGATGCTCCCCATCCGGGGTCAGAACAACGTGCAGGGCGCCAGCGACATGGGCGCGATCCCGTTCGCCTACACCGACTACCGGCCGGTCACCGACCCCGCCAACCGCGCCGAGTACGCCAAGGCGTGGCGGGTGCCCGAGGAGTCGCTCTCGCTGCAGCACGGGCTGATGGTCACGGAGATGGTGCAGGATGGAAGCCCGATCCGCGGCTTGTACGTGATGGGCGAAAACCCGGTGCTCTCCGATCCGAACATCTCCCACGCCGAGCACTGGGTGCGAGGGCTCGAATTCCTGGCGGTGCAGGACCTCTTTCTCACCGAAACCGCGCGCTGGGCGGACGTCGTGCTGCCGGGCTCGTCCTTCGCCGAGAAGTCGGGCACCTTCGTCAACACCGACCGGCACATCCAACTCGCGGACGCCGCGCTCGATCCGCCCGGTCAGTCGCGCCGCGACCTCGACATCCTCATCGAGCTGAGCAACCGGCTCGGACTGCCCACCGACTATCGCTCGCCGGGCGACGTCATGCGGGAGATCGCGAGCGTGACCCCTTCCTGGCGCGGGGTGAGCTACGAGATGCTGGAGCGGCGGCGCTCGATCCAGTACCCGGTGCCCACTCCCGACTCGACCGGCACGCCGTTCCTCTTCCAGGACGCCTTCCCCACACCGGACGGAAAGGCCCGCTTCGTGCCCGTCGAGTTCCTCAAGCCCGACGAGCTGCCGAGCGACGAGTTCCCCTACATCCTCAACACCGGCCGCCAGATGTATCACTGGCACACGGGGACGATGTCGCGCCGGTCCGAAGGGCTCGACTCGCGGGAGCCGACCCCCATCATCGAGGTTCACCCGGGCGACGCCGTCGACCTAGGCGTGGGCGAGGGTGACACCGTGCGGGTGACGTCCCGCCGCGGTACGGTGCTCATCGGCGTCCGCATCTCTGACCGGCAGGCGCCCGGACAGGTCTTCATGCCGATGCATTTCCGGGAGGCCGCCGCCAATCTGCTCACCAATCCGCAGCTCGATCCCTACGCGCGTATCGCCGCGTTCAAGATCAGCGCGGTGCGGATCGAGCCGACCGCGGCGGGGCAGCGGGGCAGCGGGGCAGCGGGGCAGCGGAAATCGGAAGTCACCGAGAAAGTGTCACCCTGAGCGAAGTCGAAGGGGGCCATGCCGGCATGGTCCCCTTCGCTGCGCTCAGGGTGACAATCCCGGCGTCTCCCCGCTGCCTCGCCGCCCCGCTGCCCCGCTGCCCCGCCGCTATATTCCCCCGACTTCTTCCTGGACCCCAATGCGCGCTCTGGTGAAGGCAGGACCCGGTCCCGGGATGGTGCTGCGCGAGGTCGCCAAGCCCACCTGCGGCTCCACCGAGGTCCTGATCCGCGTCCGGCATGCCGGCGTCTGCGGCACCGATCTCCATATCTGGGAGTGGGACAGCTGGGCCAGCCAGAGGCTCAAGCCGCCGGTGATCGTAGGGCACGAGTTCGCCGGCGAGATCGTGGAGTTGGGGCACGAGGCCGAGACCGCCGGCCTGTTGGCCGTCGGGGACCAGGTGACGGCCGAGGGACACATCGTCTGCGGCCACTGCCTCCAGTGCCGCCTCGGTGACGCCCACCTCTGCCAGCGCACCCAGGTCATCGGCGTCGATCGCGACGGCGCCTTCGCCGACTACATCGCGATGCCCGCCTCCAACGTCATGAAGCTCGACGGGATCCCCACCGAGGTCGGCGCCATCATGGACCCGGTGGGGAACGCGGTGCACACGGTCCTCGAGGGCCGGGTGCCCGGCAGCACCGTCCTGGTCCTCGGCTGCGGGCCGATCGGCTGCTTCGCCGTCGGGGTGGCCCGCGCGGCGGGAGCGTCTCTGGTTATCGCCAGCGATTTTAACGCCCGCCGGCGCGAGCTGGCGAGGACGATGGGGGCGCAGGTGACCCTCGACCCGGGTCACGACGACGTGCTGGCCCGGATTCGCGAGCTCACCGGCGGCAACGGGGTGGATCTGGTGTGCGAGATGAGCGGTCACCCCGACGGCCACGCCACCGCGTTCACCGCGGCCCGCCTCGGCGGACGGGTGAACCTGCTGGGCACCCCGAGCCGGACCACCGATACCGATTTCGCGCGGGACGTCATCTTCAAGGGACTCACGCTCTACGGGGTGACCGGCCGCAAGATGTACGAGACCTGGCACCAGATGCGGAGGTTCCTCCTCGCGGGGCAGCTCGACCCGCGGCCGGTGATCACCCATCGGTTCCCCTTGGAGTGCATCGGCGATGCGATCCAGGTCATCAAGGCCGGTCAGGCCGGCAAAGTCATCCTGGAGATCGGCGGATGAGCAACCCGATGGAGCGGCGGTTGGAGAGCGAGCTGGAGCAGTTTATCCGCGACGGGGTGTACAAGCGGCTCACCTTCCTCGACAGCCCGCAGGCGCCGCGGGTGCGGATGGAGGGGCGTGGCGACGTCATCATCCTCTCCTCCAACAACTATCTCGGCCTGAGCGCCCAGCCGGAGATCGTCGCGGCCGGGAAGGCCGCACTCGACCGCTGGGGCGCGGGCACCGCCTCGGTGCGCTTCATCTGCGGCACCTTCACCGTCCACCGCACCCTGGAGGCGGCGTGCGCGCGGCTGGTGGGCACGCCGGCCGCGCTCAGCTTCGTGAGCTGCTGGAACGCCAACGAGGCGGTGCCCGGCACCCTGCTCGGCGAGGACGACATCGTCATCAGCGATCAGCTCAACCACGCGTCGATCATCGACGGCATCCGGCTCGCCAAGGCGATCACCAAGTGCCAGACCGCCGTCTACCGGCACTCGGATCTGGCCGACCTGGAGCAGAAGCTGGCCGCCGCGCGCGACCGCCGGGTGCGGATGGTGATGACCGATGGGGTGTTCTCGATGGAGGGCGCGATCGCCAGGCTCCCCGACCTGCTCGAGCTCTGCCGCAAGCATCAGGCGGTGCTGGTGGTGGACGACTCCCACGCCACCGGTGTGCTCGGAGCGAAAGGCCGGGGGACGGCGGAGCACTTCGGCATGCTGGGCGACGTGGACATCATCACCTCGACGCTGGGCAAGGCGCTCGGCGGCGCGGCCGGCGGGTTCGTCGCCGCGTCGGCGGCGACCTGCGACTACCTCACGCAACGGGCCCGGCCCCAGCTCTTCTCCAACGCGCTTCCGCCCACCGTCGCGGCGAGCTCGCTCGCCAGCATCGAGTACCTCGAGGCTCACCCCGAGCGCGTCACCCGCCTCCAGCAGCAGGCCCGCTACTTCCGGGAGCGGCTCCTGGAGCTCGGCTTCAAGCCCCTCCCGGGGGAGACTCCGATCATCCCCGTCATCCTGGGCGAGACCTCGGCCGCCATCCGCATGAGTGACCTGCTGCTCGCCGAAGGCGTGTTCGTCACCGGCTTCGGCTACCCCGTCGTGCCGCAGGGCCAGGCCCGGGTCCGCTGCCAGATCTCGGCCGGGCACACCAAGGACGACCTGGATCAGGCCCTGGCCGCGTTTTCGAAGGTGGGTAAACAGCTCGGCTTGATCTGACCTCAGGCCCCCCAGGCTTTCCCGCCAGGCGACACGCGACCGGCCCGCCTCTTGCACCCGCACCCTCTCCGACGGGTTGGAGAGTCCCGGTGGAGCGGTCTGCAAATTGTTGTTTTGCAAGCAGATAGCTCTGTCAACGTTCCCCCTCCCCTCCCGCGCTTTCCAGCATACTTCCCGCATTTTGACGTACCGCCGACTGGGGACGCGGTAGGCGCCAGGGCCCGCCTGGTGCGGACACCTTACGGAGGCAGTCTGTGATGCGCATGCTCACTCGAAGCATTCCGGTCGCGGCGCTGGCGCTGGTCTTGGGGACGCTCCCTGCAGCCGCGCAGGAGCCCGGCAACGGCAACTTCCAGTGGTACGTGGGCGGCCAGGGCGGGGTGATGTTCTTCGATACCCCGACTCAGGACCGGACCGGCATTCCGACCTTCGGCGGTCAGACCCTGATCGTCGCACGGCGGACCGGTCTGATGCTCTCAGTCGAAGAGGGCGTGGGCTCCGACGAGACCAGCTCTTACGACGACCTGAGCGGCACGCAGACGGTGACCTTCAACGACATCCGGAAGTACTCCGCGGTGCTCATGGCCTTCCCCATCCGCTCCGCCGCGCAGCCGTACCTCGGTGTCGGCTACGGGATCATGCACGTGGTGAGCCCGACCCCGGCGAGCTTGACCGCGTTTCAGAGCGATGCCGAAGAGCTCGGCAGCACCGGCTTCGGCACCTTCCTGGCCGGCATCACCTTCCAGGTCGGGCGGCTGATGGCCTTCGGCCAGTACCAGGTCACCACCAGCCCGGGCAACACCACGGTCTCGGATGGCGACGGCAACCCGGTCGCGTTCGGCCGGCTGCTCACCGGCCCGACGCACACCTTCACCGGCGGTCTCCGGTTCGGCCTCGGCGGCGCCCGCGAGTCGGTGAAGACCGGCGGATATAAATAGGCGGGGCAGCGGGGCAGCGGGGCCGCGGGGCAGATAGACGGACGGGCAGCGCAGGAGCGCTGCCCGTCTTGCTTTCTTGGGACCCCTCTCCGGCCCGCTACACACAGGCCGCCCGCTCGTCCTTCTGCCCCGCTGCCCCGCTGCCCCGCTGC
>CAYPAE010000042.1:0-1456 GCA_964408595.1 uncultured Gemmatimonadaceae bacterium
AAGTGCACCGGCATCCCGGCGAACTTGCCCCGCGGCACGCTGGGGAAGAAGAAGGTCTTGTACGTCTCGGTGGTGGCGACGCAGAAGCCGGTCGCGGCCAGGGTCACCAGCACGAGGTCGTCGCTCAGGTAGGACAGCCCCAGCGCGAAGAGCGACGCGATGATCGGGCTCCGGAAGAACTTGAAGATCTGGAAACCCTCCGAGGGCGCGTCCTTCCACGCGCCGCCGAAGGCGCTGATCCACCCGCCGAACCCGCCGATCGCGACGACCAGCCAGACCGGCATCGGGTCCGGCATCGCCCGGTCGAGCGAGGAGACCAGCAGCACCATTCCCAGCAGCACCGCGACGTATCCCGCGCCGGCGAGAAGCCGGGCGCCGCGGCTCCGGACCACCTGGCCGAAGATCGCGAACTGCATCGGGATGAAATACTTGGTCTGGTCCTCGTCGCGCAGGAAGGTCTTGTAGATCTCGGCCAGCGCCCGCTCGACCGCGTAGGTGGCGCCGAAGAGCACCACCAGGTCCGCCGCGCGCCGGGGATCGAGCCGCCACACCGCGGAGACGATCAGCCCCATCACCGTGCCGAGCACGATGCTCCGGGCGTACTTCCAGCGGGAGAACCCCTCGTGGGGTGCGTCCTTGTACATCCCCCAAGTGGCGGTGTGGACGCCGGCCATCAGGCCGACGGCCGCGGCGAGCAGCAGCATCATCGCATCCCCTCACGAGCGTCGGCCGCGGTGCGGTAGGCGGTCTCGATCAGCTCGAGCCCGCGCTGAGCCCGCGCGGCGGTCATGACCGGCTCCCGGCCGGTGCGGATCACATCCAGGAAGTCGGTCCACATCGCCCGGTTGCCGTTGATGTCGCGAAAGCCGGGGAACACCAGCCGGCGCCGGGGGCCGGTCACGATCACGAGGATGCCGTTCGACTCGAAGGCGGCCGAGCCCTCGGTGCCGTAAATCCGGGAGACGCGAAGGCCCTGGAGCGGCGACGGCACTTCCCACGAGTGGGCCAGCGTCCCCACACCACCCTCCCGGTACTGGACCACCACCAGCATGCTGCGCTCGAGCCCGGTGCCGTGTCCCGGCCGGAAGCCCCGCGCGGACTCCACCTCCAGCCCGGCATTGGCGAGGAGATCGATCCAATGCACCCCGCCCTCGAAGAGCGCGCCTCCGCCCGCGATCGCGGGGTCGTCGCGCCAGCCGGCCCTCCGCTGGCTCTTGACCGCGACCAGATGGAAATAGCGCACCTCCCCCAGGGCACCGGAGGCGATCAGCTCCCGCAGCACCCGGGCGAGCGGCTTGTAGCAGTAGTTCTCCGCCACCATGAGCCGGCGGCCACTCCGTGCCTCGGCGGCGCGTACGGTGTCGAAGTCGGCGGCCCGCGGGAAGGCGGGCTTCTCCACCACGACGTGCTTGCCGGCCTCGAGCGCGGCGAGGGTCAGGTCGAGGTGCGAATCCGG
>CAYPAE010000042.1:1556-10160 GCA_964408595.1 uncultured Gemmatimonadaceae bacterium
CCACCAGCCGCCCGGCGGCGCGAAGCGCGATGGCCGAGATGGTGAGGCTGGGGTTCACCGCCGCGGATGTCGGCATCACGCTGGCATCCACCACGGTGAGGTTGTCCAGGCCGCGGAACCGGCAGTCGGCGTCGAGCGCGCTGGTGAACTGGTCGTGGCCCATGCGCACCGTCCCCACTCCGTGGCTGAACGTGGCTACCCGGTGGCGGTAGCAGGCGAGGGCGCCGGCGCGGCGGAGGATCCGCTTGGCGACGCCTGCCAGCACCGCGCCCGCGGCCTTGTCGCGCGACGTGTGCCGGTGGCTGATGAGGAGGCGGGGAACGCCATAGCGGTCGGAGGCGGTCTCGTCGAGCAGGACGCTGTTCTCGTACACCGGTTGATCCTCCGCCATCACCAGGAGACCGGTGAGATGCTTGATCCACGGCGCGCACATCGCCCCGACGAGTCTCGGCAGCTCGGCCCGCACCAGCCCGACCGGCGGCGTCGGGAGCTGCTGCATGGCACCGAGCCTTCCCGTGGGCGCGCGAACCGACGAATGGCCGAAATAGAGGTCGTGGATCCCGATCTGCTTATGGAAGCCGCCCCCGGGATTGGGCGGCGTGGGGAAGATCCCGAAGAGAATCTCGTTGTAGTGTCGCTGAAGATATCGACCGATCACCCGGCCGCCGGGGTTGAGCGGGGCGAGGTCGGAAGCGAGTAGAAGTTGCGGCGTGGCCAGCGCCCCCGCCGCGAGGATCACCTGGGGCGCGTGGAGGACCCTGCGCTCGCCGGACTCGCGCGCCGCCACTTCGACGCCGGTCACCCGCCGGCCGTCGGTCAGGAGTCGGGTGACGACCGAATCCACCTCGAGGTGCAAGCCCTCGCGGAGGAGCGGGCCGATCACCGTAGTCGCGAGATCGTTCTTGGCCCCGACCGCGCAGGCGAAGCCGTCGCAGGTGCCGCAAGCCTGGCACACGCCCCTGCCCTCCGCCGCGATCCGGTTGATGGCGAGCGGGAGCCGGAAGGGCTGAAGGCCGAGTCCCCGGGCGGCCCGCTCGATCCGCTGGGTGACCGGGGCGAGGTCCGCGGCGGGATGCGGGTAGGGCTCGCTGCGCTTGGGCTCGGTCGGGTCTTCACCCGCCGCGCCCGACACACCGAGGATCTGCTCGACCGCCGTGTAATAGGGCTCCAGGTCGGCGTAGCCGAGGGGCCAGCGTGCGCCGGAGTCGCCGACGATCTCGCGATCGACCTCGAAATCCTTCTCTCGGAGGCGGAGGGACACGCCGCCGTAGAAGACCGAGGGCCCACCGACGCAGAAGTACGCGCCGAGGTCGCGGCCGCCCCGGAGCTGGCGGTACGGGGCTTCCCGGGAGTAGTGCCCGGTCAACTCGCCCACGTTCTCCTGGGCCCAGTTCTCCGGCCCGCGAGTCACCCAGCCGCCCCGCTCGAGGAGCAGCACCCGCCACCCGGCGCGCACCAGCACCCGGGCCGCCATCGCCCCGCCGAATCCACTGCCGACGACGATCGCGTCGAAGCTTTCACCAGGTAGGGTTTGCACGGCCCGAAGTTAGTCGGCACGGAAAGGCCTGAAAAGTGAGCGGTAAGAATGGTGGGAATGTTGGAGATGTCGGGTGCACCATGAGCCCGTGAGAGACCGTGCTCCCGTGAGCGCCGCCGCGAACCCGGCACCGATGCTCCACAGTCCCACCTGGGCGGCGATAGGAGCAGCGAGAAACGACAGCAAGGCCGCCAACCAGCGTGGAGCCCGCAGGTGAACCTCGGGAAAGAGTCGGACGAAGCTTTGGCCCAGACCCGTCCCTCCCGCGTTACCTTTCGTTCCTTCCCATGATCGAGCTGCACACTCTCGGCGTGCTGGACCTCCGGGCCACGGACGGCCGGGAGGTGCGAGCCGTGCTCCAGCAGCCGAAACGGCTCGGCCTCCTCGCCTATCTCGCGGCCGACTCACCCCGCCGATTCCACCGGCGCGACACTCTCCTGGCTCTCTTCTGGCCCGATTTCGACGAAGGACACGCGCGCGCGGCCCTCCGCCGCTCGCTGCATTTCCTGCGCAGCGCGCTCGGGGCGGAAGCGCTCGCGGGTCGGGGGGACGAGGAAGTGGGCGTACCGGACGAGGCGCTCTGGTGCGATGTCACCGCGCTCGATCGGGCGCTGCAGGCCGGCGATCCAGAACGGGCCACGTCGTTCTACCGGGGTCCGTTTCTCGACGGACTCCACGTGGAGGGCGCCGCGAGCGAGTTCCAGGACTGGCTGGATCGAGAGCGCGATCGGCTCCGGCGCCAGGCGTCCACCGCCGCGACGCTCCTGATGGAGCGCGCCGAGCGTGAGGGGCGCGCCGCCGACGCGGCGCGGTGGGCGCGCCGGGCGCTCGAGCTGATGCCGGACGACGAGGCCTCGCTGCGGCGCCTGCTCGCCCTGCTGGACCGGGCCGGCGACCGACCGGCCGCGATCCAGGCCTACGAGGACTTCGCCCGGCGGATGGCCCAGCACCTCGAGCTCGAGCCGGCGCCGGAGACTCGGGCGCTGGCGGAGAGCATCCGCGCCCGAGCCGGGGCCGGTGAGCCAGGCTCGGCCGGGACGATCGCGGTGCTCCCCTTCGCCATCCGAGGCGATCAGCGGTTCGCCTATCTGGGCGAGGGGATGGTGGACCTGCTCGCGACCAAACTCGACGGCGCCGGGGCCATCCGCACGGTGGACCCGCGCGCGCTCCTCCACTTTCTGGCGCGGAGCGGACTGAGCGCCGCCGATGCGGTGGGCACCGCCGGTGGCCGTGCCGCGGCGGAGCACTTCGGGGCGGGCCACTATTTGCTCGGCTCGGTGGTAGAGGCCGGGGGCAAGCTCCAGGCGACCGCCTCGCTCTACCGGCGCGACGGAGCCGCCGCGGCCTCCGCCCGCGCTTCGGCCGCGAGCGAGACCGATCTCTTCGAGTTGGTGGACGAGATCGTCCGGCAGCTCCTCGCCTCCCAGAAGATCGCCCCGGGCACCCGACTGGGCCGGATCGCGGCGCTGACCACCACTTCGCTCGATGCGCTCCGGGCATACCTCCAGGGTGAGCGGGAGCTCAGAGGTGGCCGGTACTTCGACGCGATGGAGGGGTTCCAGGCGGCGGTGGATGCCGACCCGTCGTTCGCGCTCGCGTACTACCGGTTGGCGGCGGCCGCCGCGGGCTGTGCGCTGCCCGATCTGGCGCGGGAGTTCGCCGACCGAAGCCACGAGCACCGCGCTCGTCTCTCACCCCACGACCACCTCGTGCTGAGCGCCCAGCGCGCCTGGCTCGACGGCTCCGTTGGCGAGGCCGAGTCGCTCTACAACACGACCACCGGCACTTACCCCGACGACGTCGAGGCGTGGTTCCACATGGGCGATCTTCTCTTCCACGCCAATCCGCTGCGGGGGCGCTCGGCAACCGAGGCGAGAAAGCCGTTCGAGCGCGTGGTGGCGCTGGAGCCGGACCACGTTGGGGCGATGGTGCATCTCGTGCGGATCGCCGCGATCGAGGGACGCAAGGACGAGATGCTGGACCTGGTCGCGCGAATCCTTCGCGAGAGCCCCGATGGCGACCAGGCGCTGGCGATGCGGGCGCTCCGGGCGCACGCCGCGCGCGACGTGGCCGGAATGGAGACTGTCGCCCGGGAGCTTCAGTCAGCCCGTGCCATCACGGTGGCGATCGCCTTCGCCGACGTCGCGCTCTATTCGGGGAACCTCGACGGGGCGGAAGCACTCGCCCGGCAGTTCATCGAGGTGGCGCGCTCGCCCGAGCTGCGCGCGCTCTGCCACATTCAGCTGGCGCACCTCGCGCTGGCCCGCGGTCGGCACGACGCGGCGAGGGACGAGCTGGCGCGCGCCGAGCGGCTCGACCGCACATGGGGACTCGAGGTACGCGGGCTCCTCGCCACGCTGCCGTTTGCCCCGGCGGCCGAGGCGGAGTTGCGGGAGCTGCGCGACGACCTGGCGGGTTGGGACGCCGCGGCCGCCCCGCCGAGCAGCTTCCTGATCTTCGCGATGCACAACGACCTGCACCCGACGATCCGGGAGTATCTGCTCGGCCTCATCGCGGTCAGGCTGGGCGACGTCGCCACCGCCGGAGCGCGCTTGGCCGAGCTGGCGCGAATGGCGACGGGCGACGGCGGTCTCACCGACTGCCTCTCCGCCGAGCTGGACGCGACCATCGCGCGGGCGGCGGGCAAGACGGGCGAGGCGCTCGCCGTTCTCGAGCGCTCCCGCCCCCGCCTCTGGTTCCAGCTCACCGTGGCATCGCCCTTCTTCTCCCTCGCCTCGCGCCGCTTTCTCCAGGCCGAGCTGCTACGCGAAGCCGGCCGCTTCGTCGAGGCGGCCGGCTGGTACGACTCCATCGCGCAGCGCTCGCCCTACGAGCTGGTGTACGCGACCCCGGCGCGCGAGCGGCTCGATGCGATGCGCGAGCGAGGTCGCGGCAGGGAAAGACTGGGAGAAGTGTCATCCTGAGCAAGGCGAAGGAGCCTGAGCAAGGCGAAGGAGCCTGAGCGCCGCTTCGCTCCTTCGCTTCGCTCAGGATGACACTCTTGCGGCGCTTCCACGCCCTCCACACCCGCTCAGCCGTTGATCGTCCGCATGCCGGCCTCGTTGTACCGGTCGCCGGCCGCGACGCCCTTCGGCGCGACTTCGTCCAGCTCCTCGAGGTCGGAAGCGGTGAGCTCGATCTCCAGGGCGCGGATGTTCTCCTCCAGGTACTGCCGGCGCTTGGTGCCGAAGAGGGGAACGATGTCGTCGGCCTGCGCCAGGACCCAGGCGAGGGCGAGCTGCGACGGCGTGCACTGCTTCCGCTTCGCGATGTCCTTCACCCGCTCCACCAGCTCCAGGTTCTTCTGGAAGTTGTCGCCCTGGAACCTCGGCGTGTTCCTGCGGTAGTCATCGGGCGCCAGGTCGTCGATGGTGCGGAACCGGCCGGTGAGGAAGCCGCGGCCGAGCGGACTGTAGGCGACGAAGCCGATCCCCAGCTCCCGGCAGAGCGGGAGCACCTCGTCCTCCGGATCGCGGGTCCAGAGCGAGTACTCGGTCTGGAGCGCGGTGATGGAATGCTCCTGCTGTGCCCGGCGTAGGGTATCGGGCGCCGCCTCGGAGAGGCCGAGGTGGCGCACCTTCCCCCGCTCGACCAGCTGGGCCATGGCGCCGACCGTCTCCTCGATCGGCACGGTGCGGTCCACCCGATGCTGGTAGTAAAGGTCGATGTGGTTCACGCCGAGCCGCCGGAGCGAGTCGTCGCAGGCCTTGCGGACGTAGTCGGGCCGGCCGTTCACGCCAAGGTAGGTGCCGTCCTCCGCCCGCTCGTTGCCGAACTTGGTGGCCAGGACCACCTGGTCCCGCTGCCCGCGGATCGCGCGGCCGACGAGCCGCTCGTTGCTGAAGGGGCCATACATGTCGGCGGTGTCGAGAAAAGAGATTCCGAGATCGAGCGCGCGGTGGATCGTGGCGACCGATTCGTCGTCGTCGCGACCGGCGTAGAAGTCGGACATCCCCATGCAGCCGAGTCCGAGGGCGGAGACGGTGAGCCTCGGGGCGCCGAGGATTCGCTCTGGAATTTGGGTCATCGGTCCGTCACAGGTCTTGGGTCGAGGGTCCTGGGTGATTAGTCTGGAGTCTAGACTCGAACCCCCCAGGACTCCAGACCCGCGACGCATGGCCAAAGACAAATCGCCCCACTTCAACCGCGTCTGCGTCTTTTGCGGCACCAACGCCGGCGAGCGCCCCGAGTACGGCGCCGCCGCCCGCGAGCTGGGCAAGCTCCTCGCCGACGAGGGGATCGAGCTGGTCTACGGCGGAGCGAGCGTGGGGATCATGGGCGAGCTGGCCGACGCCGTCCACGAGCATGGCGGCCACGTCACCGGGATCATCCCGCAGCAGCTCATGAAGAAGGAAGCGGCCCACACCGGGATCCCGGACCTGATCGTGGTCGCCTCGATGCACCAGCGGAAGTCGCAGATGGCCGACCTGTCGGACGGGTTCATCGCCCTGCCCGGCGGAATCGGCACGCTGGAGGGGTACTTCGAGATCCTCACCTGGGGCCAGCTCGGCATCCACGCCAAGCCGTCCGGCATCCTCAACGTCGCCGGATACTTCGACCGGCTGATCGAGTTCCTCGACCACGCGGTGAAAGAGGGCTTCCTCGCGGAGGAGCATCGCGAGATGATCGTGGTCGAGTCCGACCCGCGAAAACTGCTCGAGCGGCTGAAGCAGTACGCGCCGGCGGAGGGTGAGCAGCTGATGGGGAGGACGCATCGGTAGGGGGCGGAACGGCGGAACGAAAGTAGCCTGTCATTGTCATCCTGAGCGTAGCGAGGGAGCCTGAGCGCCGCTGCACTCCTTCGCTTCGCCCAATGTGACAATCAGCCGCGCTTCCCTCCTTCCGCCGTTCCGCCCTTCGGCCGTTCCACCCTTCCCCCCACCGCCTCCGGCGCCGGATCCTTCGTCGCATGCTCCGACGGTGCCGGCCGGGCGCCGAATCGGTCGACGTAGGCCCGGGTGAACTCCGCCCCCAGCAGCACGATCTGGGACGAGTAGTAGACCCAGATCAGCAGCACTACCACCGATCCCGCCGCCCCGTAGGTCGAAGCCACCCCGCTGGTTCCGAGATAGAGCCCGATCAGGAACTTTCCGATGGTGAAGAGCCCCGCCGTCACCAGCCCCCCGACCCACACGTCCCGCAGCCGCAGGTCCACGTCCGGCAGGAACTGGTAGATCATGGCGAAGAGCAGCGTCACCACGCCGAGGGAGACCAGCGTGTTCACCCCCTGCCACACGAGCGCGATGTCCGGGACGATCCTGCCGATGTAGCTGTTGAGCGCCGAGAGAGCAGCACTCACGAGGAGGGAGACCAGCAGCAGGAACCCTACCCCGATCACCAGCCCGAACGACAGCAGCCGCTGAAAGAGCATCTCCTTGATGCCGACATTGGGCTTGGGCTTCACCCGCCAGATCCCGTTGAGCGCGGTCTGCAGCTCGAGAAAGGCGCCGGTCGCGCCCAGGAAGAAGGTGATGAGGCCGACCGCGGTCGCGACACCGTCCCCCGAGCGTTGGGACGCGCCTTCCAGCATCGCCTGCACCGCCCGCGCGCCGTGCTCGCCGATCAGCCCGTGGATCTGGCCCGTCACTTCGCGCTGCACCGCCTCAGCGCCGAAGAAGACTCCGGCGATGGTGATCGCGACGATCAGGATCGGAGCGAGGGCGAAGAGCGTGTAGTACGCCAGCGACGCGCCCAGCCGCGGGACGTTGTCGTTCCACCATCCCGCCACCGTGCGATTGAGGATCCAGCCGAGGTCGCGGACCGTCATGGATCAGGGTGCCGAAGGGCTCGGCCGGCCCTCGGGGTGCCACATCTGCCTGGGTCCATCGGCCAGGAGGCGGGTCGCGCGGACCACGAGGTCGGCGGCCTGCTCCAGGTGGGTGAAATCGATCCGGTCCACCTCGTCCGACGGCTGGTGGTAGTCGGAGTGCAGGCTGAAGGAGGACAGCGTGTGCGCGGGAATTCCCCGGAGCGCGAAGACGATGTTGTCGCTCCGCTCGAAGAACCTGAAGTCGGGACGGGGATCGGCCACCACCGGGAGTCCGGCCTTGGCGAAGCTCTCCCCCATGGTCGAGCGCTCGAAGCCGGTGAGCCAGAGCTTCCCCGGGCCGCCCGCCAGCGAGTCGGGGCGGCCGACCATCTCCACCTGGAGATCGGCCATCGTGCGCGAGAGTGGAAAGGTGGGGTGGTCGAGGTACCACTGGGTGCCGAGGACGCCGGACTCCTCGCCGCTGGTGAGGAGAAAGATGACCGTCCGCCGAGGCGGAGCCTTCGCCAGCGTCCGGGCCGCGGCGAGCACCGTGGCCACTCCCGACGCATCGTCGTCGGCCCCGTTGTAGATCGAGTCGCCCTCCACCGGCTGGCCGATCCCCACGTGATCGAAGTGGGCGCCGAGCACGACGGCCTCGTCCCTGATCGCCGGATCCGATCCCCGAATGAGGCCGATCAGGTTGTAGTCGGTGATCCGCTCGACCTCCGCGGAATCGGCTCGGCTGGCACCCGGAAGACGAAGCGTCTCGCCCTCGGGACCGAGCACTACCTCATAGGGGACCTTCTGGAAGTAGCTGCTGTCCCCACCCGGCTCCAGCCCGTAGCTCCGCATCCGCTCGGCAAGGAACCGCGCCGCCCGGGCCGAGCCCGGGGTGCCGGTCCGCCGGCCCTCCATCGAGTCCGCCGCGAGGGCCCCGACGATCTCCCGCACTTCGTCGGCCGACACGAGCGGCGCCGGGGTGGGAGCGGTATTGGGACCACAGGCCGCAAGGCACGCGGCAAGCCACACCAGACCGGCCGCGAGGCGGCGCGTGGCGCACGAGGGCGACATCGAATCTCCTTGGAAACGGGGATGGGACTCATGCCACCCAGATCGTCTTGATGTTGACGAACTCGCGTATGCCGTAAGGGCTCAATTCACGACCGTAGCCGGACTCCTTGATACCCCCGAAGGGGACCCGGGGGTCCGAAGCCACCATGGCGTTGATGAACACCATGCCGGCCTCCAGCTCCGCGGCGAACCGGGTCCGCTCGGCGTCGTTCCGGGTCCAGGCGCTCGCGCCCAGGCCGAATGGGGA
>CAYPAE010000043.1:0-1479 GCA_964408595.1 uncultured Gemmatimonadaceae bacterium
GACGGTGCTGGAAGCCGTCGCGCTCACCAAGGTATACCGGATGGGTGAGGTCGAGGTGCACGCGCTGCGGGGCGTGGATCTCCGGCTGGTCGCCGGCGAGTTCCTGGTCCTGCTGGGGCCGTCGGGGAGCGGCAAATCTACCCTCCTGAACATCCTCGGCGGGCTGGACCTCCCCACGGAGGGCCGGGTGTTCTACCGCGGCCGCGAGCTCACCCGCGCCACCGAGGCGGAGCTCACCCGCTTTCGCCGGCATCACGTCGGCTTCGTGTTCCAGTTCTACAATCTCATCCCCAGTCTGACCACGCGGGAGAACGTCGCCCTGGTGACCGACATCGCCAGCGCCCCCTTTCAGCCCGAGGAGGTCCTGGAGCTGGTGGGCCTCGGCGACCGGCTCGACCACTTCCCCGCGCAGCTCTCCGGCGGCGAGCAGCAGCGCGTCGCGATCGCGCGGGCGGTGGCCAAGCGGCCCGACATCCTGCTCTGCGACGAGCCCACCGGCGCGCTCGACTTCCAAACCGGCAAGATGGTGCTCGACGCTATCGCGCGGGTGAACCGGGAGATCGGCACCACCACCGCCATCATCACCCATAACGCCCCGATCGCCGCGATCGCCGACCGAGTCATCACGCTGGGCGACGGCAGGATCGTGCGCGAGAAGCGACACGCGATCAAAGCGCCGGTGGAGAGCCTGCGGTGGTGAGCGCCCTGAATCGGAAGCTGCTCCGCGACCTGGTCCACCTCAAGGGCCAGGTGGTGACGGTGGCGCTGGTAGTGGCCTGCGGAATCGCGGGGTACGTCGCCTTCCAGAGCACCTGGGACTCGCTGGAGCACTCCAAGCGCGCCTACTACGAGCGGTATCGCTTCGCCGACGCCTTCGTGCGCCTCAAGCGCGCCCCGGAGTGGGTCGCCGGCAAGCTCGAGGCGATCCCCGGAGTCGCGCGGGTCTATCCCCGGCTGGTGCAGACGATCACCCTGCCGATTCCGGGCACGGTGCAGCCCCCCATCGGCATGATCGTGAGCCTGCCGGAGGGCGGCCAGCCTCCGCTCAACCGGCTCGTCCTGGAGGGTGGCCGGATGCCCGAGCGCGGCGTCGAGGAGGAGGCGGTCCTGCTCACCGCGTTCGCGCGGCGGTACGGACTCGAGCCCGGAGACCGGCTGCCGGCGGTGATCAACGGGACGCTTCGTGAGCTCCGCGTCGTCGGGATCGCGAGCTCGCCGGAGTTCGTGTATCCCCAGCCGCCGGGCGGCGGGACCTTCGCCGACGACGAGCGCTTCGCCGTGCTCTGGATGGACCGCGCCGCCGTGGCGCCAGCCTTCCAGATGGAGGGAGCCTTCAACGACGCGGTCTTCCGCCTCCAGCCGGGCGTCTTCGTGACCGGGATCCTCCGCGAGATCGACCGAATTCTGGAGCCCTACGGCGGCTACACCGCGGTGGGGCAGGACCGTCAGGAGTCGAACTACATCGTGGTGGAGGAGATG
>CAYPAE010000043.1:1489-10120 GCA_964408595.1 uncultured Gemmatimonadaceae bacterium
CTGCGCGCCTGGGCCACCGTCGTCCCGCTCATCTTTCTCAGCGTGTCGGCGTTCCTGGTCAACGTGGTCCTCTCGCGGCTGGTGAGCATGCAGCGACCGGAGATCGCGACCCTCAAGGCGGTGGGCTACTCCAACCGGGAGATCGGCCTCCACTTCCTCTCGCTGGTCTCGGCGTTCGTGCTGCTGGGCGCCGTACTCGGCATCGGGCTCGGCGCGGTGCTGGGCCACGCGCTCACCGGTCTCTACACCGAGGTATTCCACTTCCCCCTCTTCAGCTACCGGGTGTCCGCCGGCACGGTGGTGGCGGGGACTGCCGTGAGCCTGGTGTCCGCCGCCGCGGGCGCGGCGGCGGCGGTGCGAGGGGTCGTACGGCTGACGCCCGCGGAGGCGATGCGGCCGCCCTCGCCGGCGGTCTACCGGCCGCTGCTGAGCGAGCGGCTCGGACTCCATCGGTTCATCTCCCAGGCCGGCCGGATGATCCTCCGCGAGCTCGAGCGCCGGCCGGTCCGCACGGCACTCTCCTCGGCCGGGATCGCCGCCGCCATCGCGATCCTGGTGGTGGGCCGGATCAGCGAGGACGCTATCGAGGAGGTGCTCGACGTGCAGTTCCAGCGCGCCTGGCGCGAGGACCTGAGCGTGGGCCTCCGGGATCCTCTGCCCGAGCGGGTGGTGAGGGAGCTGGCGCACCTGCCGGGCGTCATCCGCGCCGAAGGAATGCGCATGCTCGGGGCGCGGGCCGAGGTGGCGGCACGGAGCCGCGACGTCGCCGTGCTGGCCTACCCGGACGACTCCCAGCTGCGCCGGGTCGTCGACCGGCGCGGGCGGGAGATACCGCTGCCGTACGAAGGAGTGGTGCTGAGCGAGCAGCTCGGCGCCGCCCTGCGCGTCGGCCCGGGCGATGTCGTCTCGCTCAAGGTGCTCGAGGGCGAGCGGAAGACCCACGCGGTGCGGGTGGCGGCGCTGGTGGAAGACATCGCCGGACTCCAGGTCTACTTGCGCAGGCCGGCGCTGGAGCGGATGCTCGGCGAGGGTCCCAGCACCAACACCGTCCTCCTCACGGTGGAGCCCGGCGTGCGGCGCGAGGTCGAGCGTCGCCTCAACGACATGCCCCAGGTCGCGTCGATCAGCGACCGGCCGACGGCGATCCGGCATTTCCGCGAGGAGAGCGGCAGCTCGATGGTCATCGTCGCCGCCGTGCTCACCGCTTTCGCCGCCACCATCGCGATCGGGGTGGTCTACAACAACGCGCGGGTGGCGCTGTCGCTGCGCAGCCGGGACCTGGCGAGCCTCAGGGTACTCGGGTTCACCCGGGGTGAGATCTCGGGGATTCTCCTCTCCGAGCTCGCGGCGCAGGTGCTCGTGGCGTTGCCGCTCGGGGTGCTCCTCAGCCGCTGGTTCACTGCCTGGGTCGTCTCGCTCAGCCATCCGGAGCGCTTCCGTCTCTCACCCGATGTCTCGGCCCACCGCCTGGCGTTCGCGGTCCTCGTGACCATCGTCGCCGCGCTGGCGAGCGGCCTGCTGGTGCGACGCAAGCTCGATCACCTGGACCTGATCGGGGTCCTCAAGACCAGAGAGTAGCCATGCCGGAACCCATCACGATCACGAAGGCTCCCGCCGTCCTCCAGCCGGAGGCGAACGTCCCGACGGCGCCCGCATCGGCCATCGGCACCCGAGTCCGGGTCCCGGTGCCGCATCCGCCGGCTCCGCGGCCGGTCACGGCCCGTCTGGTAAAGCGTGCGCTGTGGGCGGCACTGGCGATCGCCCTCCTCGTCGCCATCGCTTTCGGTCTGCGGCCGAGCCCGGTCGCGGTCGAGACGGCCGCCGTGGGCCGGGGCACCCTGGTCGTCACGGTGGACGAGGACGGGCGCAGCCGGGTCAAGGACCGCTACCTGGTCTCGGCGCCGCTGGCGGGCTCGATCGCGCGGATCGGCCTCCGGGCGGGCGACTCCGTGAAACAGGGCGAGGTGCTGGCGCGGATGGTGCCGCTTGCGCCGTCGTTACTCGATCCGCGCTCGCGCGCTGAGGCCCAGGCTCGGGTGGCGGCCGCCCGGGCGGCGTTGAGCCAGTCGGCGACGGCGGTCGAGCGCGCTCGTGCGGCCCATGCCTTCGCCCGGCGCGACCTGGAGCGGCAGCGGGTCTTGCTCGCCGAGGGTGCGACCGCTCACCAGGTCGCGGAGCAGGCGGAGCTCGCCGAGCGGATGCGGCGGGAGGAGCTCGCGAGCGCAGAGTTCGGCCGGCAGGTCGCCGCCTCCGAGCTCCGCGTGGCGCAGGCGGCGCTCGCCCGCCTCGGCAGCGGGTCGGTCGAGGAGTTCGCCGTCCGGGCGCCGGTGCGGGGACAAGTGCTGCGGGTCATGCAGGAGAGCGAGGGGGTGGTCCAACCTGGCACGCCGCTGCTGGAGATCGGTGACCCGGTCGCGCTGGAGGTCGTGGTGGACGTGCTCACCACCGACGCGGTGGAAATCCGCACGGGAGCGCCGGTGCGGATCGAGCGCTGGGGGGGCAACGCCACCCTCACAGGCCACGTCCACCGGGTCGAGCCCTCCGCCTTCACCCGTCTCTCGGCGCTGGGGGTCGAGGAACAGCGGGTGAATGTGGTCATCGGTCTCGACGGTCCGCCCGCGGCGCACGCGGCGCTCGGCGACGGCTACCGGGTCGAGGTCGGGATCGTCGTGTGGGAGCAAGCCGGCCGGCTCCTGGTTCCGGTCGGAGCCGTCCACCGGCAGGGAGACGGCTGGGCGGCATACGTCGTGGACGCCGGCCGGGCCCGGCTCCGGTCCGTCAGCATCGGGCGACGCAACGGCAGGGATGCCGAAGTCCTCGAGGGGCTGCGCGAGGGCGAGCGCGTGGTGCTGTACCCGACCGACAACGTAGAGGACGGCGCACGGGTCGCAGAGCGATGAGTCGGTTCGCCCGAGCTTCAGGGTCGGTTCATGGTGCGCGGGCTATACTGGGCGCGTCCCGATCGCAGCAGGCCGACGCACTCGCCCAGGAGGAAGCGATGTCATCGAAAGCCTACGGCAAGCCAGGTGAAGGAGGCGAAGCCGTCCACGGGCTCTACACCCACCTCACGATCTACGTGATCGTCAACGGGTCTCTGCTGGCGATCAACCTGCTGGCCGGTGGGCCCGCCTGGGCAGTGTGGCCGCTCATCGGCTGGGGCATCGGCCTGGTCGCGCACGGGATCGCCGTGTTTCTCGGGACGCCGCACGGTCCGGGCGGCGGCCGGGTGGCAGGCTCCTGATGCGAGCGGGCCGGATTCTCGCCGGCGGTGCCGCTGCCGCGCTCCTCGCCGGCGTGGGGCATGCCGCTTTGACTTGGTACCGCTACGGGCGCATCAAGCCCACCGGGAGCGGCGACGAGCTGCTCGACCGGTTCATGCCCACCTACGAGGTGCGGGAGCGCCACGAGACCCGCGTGGCGGCGACGGCGGACGTCACCTTCGCGGCCGCCCGCGAGCTGGAGCTGAACCAGTCTCCGCTGGTCCGCGCGATCTTCCGCGGGCGTGAGCTGCTCATGCGATCGGCGCGGGCGCGGGACACGGCGCCGCCTCGGGCCTTCCTGGACGAGGTGCTCTCCCTCGGCTGGCGGATCCTCGCCGAAGCGCCCGGGCGCGAAATCGTCTTGGGTGCGGTGACCCAGCCGTGGCGGGCGGACGTCGTGTTCAGGGGGATTCCGCCCGAGGAGTTCGCTGCGTTCGACGAGCCGGCATACGCCAAGATCGTGTGGACCATGGCGGTCTCGTCGCTCGGTCCGGGTGAGTCCGTTTTCCGAACCGAGACCCGGGTGGTCACGACCGATCCCACGGCACGGGCAAGATTCCGGCGGTACTGGGCGGTGCTTTCGCCCGGGATCCTGCTGATCCGGCGCGAGATGCTCAGGATGGTGAAGCGAGAGGCGGAGCGACGGACGCGGATTACGGCGTGATGAACGGGTCGAGCGAGCTCACCACCCGCCGCGAGAGCCATCGGTCGCGCCCAGCGGCGTGGACGCTGGCAGCGGGGATGGCTTGCTGCTGAGTGTCATCCCGGTGCACGTCTTCTCGGCGTCCAGGTCCGATGGGCTGGCCGGCTCGGGATGGAGGACTCCAAAGGCGAGCGCTTCGGCTCTGGCGGCCAGCCTCATCATCACCGCGCTCTATCACCTCGGATTCTCCGAGTTCCGGGGACCCTCCGTCCTGCAGCCGCTCATCGGCAACGGGATCGTCACGGCTGGCTACCTCGTGAGTGGAAGCCCGCTTGCCCCGATCGTGTCGCACGTGATCATGCACGTCGCCGCGGTCGTCCACGGGATGGAATCGACGCCCCACCTGCCGCCGCACTACTGAACCCTCACCCGGCGCGGATCTTTTCATTCCAGCTTCACGGCTGCTTCAAGGGCGGTGGCCCATTATGAAGACGCCACAGTGCAACCACCAACTCACGGAGGAGCATATGCTGTACACCGACACCGACATCCAGGAGAGCATCGGCGCGGAGCTGAAGTGGGAGGCGAGCCTGCGGAACGACGACATCGCGGTGGGGGTTCGCGACGGCGTCGTCACCCTCGGAGGTTTCGTGGACAGCTACGCCGACAAGAGCAAGGCCGAGCGCGTGGCCGGACGGGTCAAAGGAGTGAAGGCCGTCGCCAACGAGCTCGAGGTGAACCTCCCCACGGCCCACCAACGCACCGACCCGGACATCGCTCGCGCGGCGCTCGACGCTCTCGAGTGGAACAGCTCGCTGCCCCAAGATCGGATCCGCGTGAAGGTGGAGAAGGGGTGGCTCACCCTCGAGGGTGAGGTGGACCGGCACTACCAGAAGGAGGCTGCCGAAAGGGCCGTCCGCTATCTGCGCGGGGTCAAGGGGGTGCTCGACCTCATCACGCTGCGCACCCAGCCCACCCCAGGCGACGTCAAGAAGCGGATCAAGGACGCGCTCCACCGGGGGGTCGAATTCGACGCCGAGCGGATCATGGTGGAGATCGAGGGCAACAAGGCCACCCTGCAGGGGACGGTGCGGTCCTTCGTCGAGATGAAGGATGCGGAGCGCGCGGCCCGCAACGCCCCAGGGATTACCGTAGTGGACAACCGGCTCAGCATCGCGAGCGCGTTCGCCGCCGTGTGAGGCACGAGGCCGATGCCGGCGCCGGCATCGGCCTCGTTGCGGTCCTCAGTGCCGCTCGGCGGACCACTCCCCGCGGAGCGCGACCGAATCCTGCCCCTCCCGGCGGGACGTGAACGTCCCCGTGATCCAGTCGCCCGAGATCTCGCCTCCGAACACCGTCAGGGCCTCCTCTCCATAGAGTCGGAGCGAGCGGGCGAAGCTCATCTCGACTTCGCCGAAGGCCGTGTCCGCGCCCGGCCGGAGCTCGAAGCGCAGGGTCCCACGACGGCCTTGCCCGGGGATCCAGTAGGCACCCGACCACCGGCCGACGAGCGCGTCCACCTCAGCGCGCCGGCCTTCCACGGGAAGAGGTCCCGGAGTGGGCTGCATCCCGCACCCGACCGCGAACGCGGCCAACAGCCCGGCCCGCACAGGGGCAGGACTCAAGGGGCCTGCCCAGAGTGGGCCAGGGCGGCGGCTTCCCGCCGGGTCTCGGGCTCGGGCGCGACCGTCGCCCCGAGGGGGACCACCAGGACCATCTGGGTCGCTCCCCGCACGACTTTGTCGGCCACGCTGCCGAAGATCGTGCGCTCGACCCCGTGCGCTCCCCGCGTGCCGACGGCGATGAGATCGCACCCGGCCCGCCGGGCGAAGGTCACGATCTGTTCGCCCGTGCCCCGCCCGATCAGCACGCGGGCGTCCGCCACAATCCCGCGGCGGCGAAGCCGCTGGGCGAGATGCTCGAGGCGGCCGCCGGCGGCATCGGCAACCTCCCGAACCCAGGTGTTCGCCGTCCGGGCGGGGATGCCGGCCATCCTGAGGATGAGTGGGACTTGGGGCTCGATGACGTGCAGCAGCGTGTAGTGCGTGCCTGCAACCAGGTCGGCGAGCACCAAGGCCGGGTCGAGGAGCGCGTCGGCGCTCTCGGTACTCTCCAGCGCTACGAGAATTCGGTGGAGTCCGATCGCCGGCGGTGCGCTGGAGGGGCGCATGAAGAGCACCGGGCAGGGTAGCCGGCGCATCAGCTCGTCGGCCACGCTGCCGAGCCAGAGGCGCTTGAGGCCCCCCCAACCATGGGTCGTCATGACGATCAGGTCCACCTCGTGGGTCCGAGCGTACTCCGCCAGTGCTCGCGAAGCCAAACCGTCGAGAACGGCACAGCTCACCTCGCCCGCCCTGCCCCCGCCGCGCACGACCTCGGCCTGTTGCTCGAGGTAGTGCCTGAGGCCATCCTGCAACGCGCGCTCGGCCCAGATGCCGTCTCCGGCAATGCCATGGGCGTAGACGCTGGAGATCGGCGGCTTCACCGTGACGAGGTGAAGCACGGCACCGGCGTGTCGCGCGACGGCGGCGCCGATGACCAGTGCCTGTTCCGAAATGGGAGAACCGTCCAGTGGCACCATGACGGTGCGAGGCGGTGACTTCATGATGTCTCCCCTGATGGCGGGGCACGACCGGTCTCGTCCTGAGGCTCGATGTCGTGCTCGCTCGTGAGTCCCTGAGAGTAGGCGTATTCCCGCAGCGCCGTGTCGTCGAGCCGACGAAGCAACTGGGCGATCATGCGGGTCATGGCGGGCTGACCTTCGATTCCGTAGGCGCGCTCCATCTGCTCCACCAGCAGCCGGGTCAGGTGCTGGCGGTCGATCCCGGCCGATTCGACGGCTTTGGTGGGTCGCATGGGTCAGCCCGCCGCCGCCGCGACCCGGTTACGGGCGGCACGTCGCGCGGCGCCTCTCTTCGACGGTGAGTGGCACACGAGCGTGGGCACCAATCCGCGGTGGACCAGCGCGTCGGCCATGCTACCGAGCACGATCCGACGGGCCGCTCCGCGCTCCCGGGTGGTCAAGACCAGGAGGTCGGCCTGCATGCGCCGGGCGTGGTCGAGCAAGGCCCGCGCCGGGTTCACCTGAGCCAGAACCCGCACGTCCACCGAGGCGCCCCGCTCCCGCACACGCTCGGCGAGGCAGATCAGGTAAGCGAGGGCCTCCCTGCGTCGCTCGGCCGCGCCGACGCCCGAAGGCGATACAACCTGAGCCAGCGTCACATGAACCTGGGCCGGGTCCGCCAGCGCGAGCGCGGGCTCGAGACTCGCCTCCGCGTGCCGCGAGCCGTCGAGCGCGACCGTCAGCCGCTGGAAGCCGGGGGGCGGCACGGCGACTTGATCGCGGCCGCGAGGCTTGAGAAAGAGCGTCGGGCACGCGAGGGCATGCCCGAGGCGCAGCGCCAGATCGCCTTGGCCGGTGCGGAGGAAGGCGCCGCGACCGCGTGTGCTGGTGACGACTAGGTCGGCGTCGATGTCCTCGGCGAAGGTAGCGAGCGAGGGGACCCGATCCCCGTCGAGCAGGCGAAATTCTGCCTCCAGGCCGAAGGCTGCGGCCAGGTGATCTCGCAGCCGTTTCAGGTACCGGGCCTCGTGAGTGCGCACGACCCGATCGTACGCGCTGCCGCTCAGGGGGGCGTCCTCCATCGGTCCCCAAGGGTGGACGACCGCGATCCACAGTTTCGCTCCAAGCCGCTTCGCGATCTCCGCGGCCGGCATCACCGCCTGCTCGGCCATGATGGAGCCGTCCACCGGCACCAGGATCGATCGGAACATCCCGCCTCCGCTCTCTCGGTTGTCGCCGTCTCTCGCTGCGTCGGTCGGAGCATGCACCGGCGCGCCTGACTCGGGCGTGAAAGCGGGATGAACAGTTCTTCATCACCGGTTCATCCCGCCGTCACGGCGCCCGGCGCAGATTCGCCGCCGATCCCAGCAACGCACGCCACTCAGGAGACCACCATGTCACACAAGCAGGTCCTGTTCAGCGCGAGGGCTCGGGAAAAGGTCCTCCGCGGCGCGACCGCCCTGGCCGACGCGCTCCGCGTGACTCTCGGTCCCAAGTCGAAGTGCGTGCTCATCGAGCAGAAGTGGGGGCACCCGCTGGTCTGCAACGATGGGGTGACGATCGCCAAGCAATTCGACCTCAAGGACCCCGAGGAGAACCTCGGCGCGCAGGTCCTCCGAGAGGCCGCCGAGCGGACTGGAGACGCCGTGGGCGACGGCACCACGACCTCCACCCTGCTGGCCCACGCCATCTTCGCTGAGGGAGTGCGCAACATCGCCGCGGGTGCCAGCGCGATCGAGCTGAAGCGCGGCCTCGAGCGGGGCCTGGCCGCCGCGGTGCAGGCGATCCGGACGCTCTCCCGCCCGGTAGAGACCCAGCGCGAGCGCATGCAGGTCGCGACCATCTCGGCCCACAACGATCCGGAGATCGGGCGCCAGGTGGCGGACGCGCTGGAGAAGGTGGGCTCCGAGGGAGCCATCACGGTGGAGGAGGCCAAGGGAATGGAGACCAGCATCGAGGTCGTCGAGGGGATGCAGTTCGACCGCGGGTACCTCTCTCCGTACTTCGTCAACCAACCGGAGAAGATGGAGGTGGCGCTCGACGACGCCTACGTGCTCCTGCACGAGAAACGCATCTCCGTCATGAAGGACCTGCTGCCGATTCTGGAGGCCGTGGCCAAGTCCGGGCGGCCTCTGCTGGTCGTGGCGGAGGATGTGGAAAGCGAG
>CAYPAE010000044.1:0-347 GCA_964408595.1 uncultured Gemmatimonadaceae bacterium
GCAGCGCATCGAGGCGTTCCCCAAGCACTACCCCTGGATTCCGCCCGAGGCGCTCGACTACTTCAAGAGCCGGCTGGTCCAGGCCCCGCGCGACGTGAGCCACGGTCTCGCGATCGTGCAGCGGCACTGCACCACGGTGGACACTCAGCGCGGCGCCTTCCAAGCGCTGGCCTTCAAGCTGGAGATGCTGTGGGCGTTCATCGATACGGTGCATCATGGGTATGTCGAATAGCGGGGCGGCGGGGCAGCGGGGCGGCGGGGGGGGGGGCGGCGGGGCGCGGGAAACCCCCGTGTGGAGGGGCCGCCCCCCGGCCCCCCCGCCCCCCCGCCCCCCCGGCGCCACATGG
>CAYPAE010000044.1:357-10093 GCA_964408595.1 uncultured Gemmatimonadaceae bacterium
GGGGGGGGGGGGGGGGGTCGGGGGGGGGGGGGGGGGGGGCGGCGCCCCCCCCCCCCCCCCCCCCCCCCCCCCCCCGCCAGCGCCATGAGTCCCGAATCGGTACCGAGCCTCTGGCGCCTCGCGCGCCTCGATTTCGACCCCGTGCGCAACCGCCCGGTGCTGCTGTACCCGGAGGGCGCCGTGCTCCTGAACGACACCGGCAAGGCGATCCTCGAGCTGGTGGACGGCCGGCGCACCCTCGGGGAGATCGCCGGGATCCTCGGCGATCGCTATCAGACCGACGTCACCGCCGACGTCTCGGAATACCTGTCGCATCTGGCGGAGAGGGAGTTGATCCGTGACGGCTGAACGACCGACCACACTGCTGGCCGAGCTGACCCATCGCTGTCCGCTGCACTGCCCGTACTGCTCCAACCCGCTGGAGATGATCCGGGCCGAGGGCGAGCTGACCACCGACGACTGGAAGCGGGTCTTTACCCAGGGCCGCGCACTCGGCGTGCTCCAGCTCGGCCTCTCCGGTGGCGAGCCGATGATCCGGAAGGACCTCGAGGAGCTGGCCACCCACGCCCGGAGCCTCGGGCTCTACACCACGCTCGTCACCTCCGGCCTCGGCCTGACCCGCGCCCGGGCCGAGCGGCTGCGCGAAGCCGGCCTGGAGCACGTCCAGATCTCGATCCAGGACGCCGACTCGGAGACCGCCGAGCGGATCGCCGGGGTAAGCTCCGTGAAGCAGAAGCGGGCGGCGGCGGCCGTCGTCAAGGAGCTGGGCTTCGCCTTCTCGATCAACGTGGTGCTCCACCGCGCCAATCTCGACCGCATCGGCGAGATCATCGATCTCGCCGCCGAGCTGGGCGCCGACCGCCTCGAGCTGGCGAACACGCAGTACTACGGCTGGGCCCTGGAGAACCGCGCCTCGCTGATGCCCACCCGCGAGCAGGTGGCGCGGGCCCAGGTGACGGCGGAGGACGCCATGCGGCGCTACAAGGGGCGGATGCAGATCCTCTTCGTGCTGCCCGACTACTTCGAGCGGTACCCCAAGCCCTGCTATGGCGGATGGGGCAAGCTCTATCTCGTGGTGGCGCCCGACGGGAAGGTGTTGCCGTGCCACGGAGCCACCCACATCACCACCCTGTCGTTCGACAGCGTGCGCGACCGGTCGCTCGAGTGGATCTGGCACGAGTCGGCGGCGTTCCGGGCATTCCGGGGCGACGAATGGATGCGGGAGCCCTGCCGCAGCTGCCCCCGGAAGACGCTGGACTTCGGCGGCTGCCGCTGCCAGGCGTTCGCCCTCACCGGGGCGGCCGAGAACACCGATCCGGTCTGCGTGCTCTCGCCCAACCGCGGCATGATCGATAGCGCGGTCGCGACGCCGGCCGACTCGCTGGAGTACCGCTACCGCGTGATCGCCGAGCCGCAGCGGGCGTGAGCCTCGCCATCGAGGCCGAGGGGCTCGGGCGCGACTACGGCGACGTGCGCGCGCTCGACGCGCTCGATCTCGAGGTTCCCCGCGGCGCGGTGGTCGGCCTCCTCGGCCCCAACGGCGCCGGCAAGACCACCGCGATGCTGCTCCTGGCCACCCTCCTCTCGCCGACGCGGGGCGGCGCCCGGGTCTTCGGTCACGACGTCGTCGGGCAGCGGACGGCGGTGCGGCGCCGGTTGGGGCTCCTGTTCCAGGAGACCAGCGTGGACGGGCTCCTCACGGCCGAGGAGAATCTCCTGTTCGCCGCGCGACTCGCCGGGCTCGGCGGTCGGCTCGCTCGGGCCGCGGTGTCCGATACGATCGAGCGGATCGGTCTCGGACCCCGGTCGCGGCGGCCGGCGCGAGAGCTCTCCGGCGGATGGCGCCGGCTGCTCGACATCGCGCGGGCGACCCTGCATCAGCCCGATCTCCTCATCCTCGACGAGCCGACCGTCGGCCTCGACCCCGAGCACCGCGACACCATCTGGACTCTCCTCGACACGCAGCGCCGGTCGCACGGCACCACCATCCTCTTTTCCACCCACTACCTGACCGAGGCCGAGCCGGCCGACCGGGTGGTGCTGCTGGCGCAGGGCCGGGTGGTCGCGGACGATACCCCGGGCGCCCTCTCAGCCGAGTTGGGTGACGAGGTCGCCGAGATCGAAGGCCCGGGCGCGGAGCGTCTGGCGCGAGCGCTCCGCGGGCTCGGAACCGCTCGGGTCGTGCTGCGAACCGGGCGCGGCTTTCGAGTGGGCATCACCGGCCAGCGGGAGCCGGTCGTGGAGCTGGCTGGACGAGCGCCCGGCATCGAGCGCTTCGCGCTGCGTCCCACGTCGCTGGAGGACGTCTACTTCGCGAGAACCCAGGACGCGGCCGACCTCGAAGCGGCCGGCGTCGGATCCAACGCCGCCGAGGAGCCCGGGTGAGCGGGTGGAGCGCGGTGCACGGCATCGTGGCCCGGGACCTCGCCCGCACCACGCGGCAGACCAGCCGGCTCCTCGGCGGCGTGGCCCGGCCCTTCATGTGGCTTCTGCTGGTCGGCACCGGCTACGGCGCGATCGCCCGGCTGGAGCACGGCGTGCCGTATCAGGAGTTCGTGTTTCCGGGAATCGTGGTGATGGCGGCTCTCTTCGGGGGGACTCTGACGGCGATCTCGACGGTGTACGACCGGGAGTTCGGCATGCTGCGGCTCATGCTCGCCAGCCCCGCCGGTGTCCCGGCCATCCTCGCCGGGCGGGCCCTCGCGGCGGCGCTCGTCGGCATGCTCCAGGGCGGGATCGTGCTGGCCGTCGCGCCCGCGATTCTCGACGTCTCGTGGGAGCGGTGGCTGGCAGCGCTCGGCGCGCTCGCCGGCGTCTCGGCGATGTGCGCGACGCTGGGACTGCTGGTGGCGGCGCGGCTCCGGTCGGTGGAGAACTTCGCCGGGGTGATCAACGTGCTGCTCTTCCCCCTCCTCTTCCTGAGCGGCGCGCTCTATCCGACCGAGGGATTGCCGCCGGTCCTCCGGGCCCTGGCGCGGGGCAACCCGATCTCGTACGCGGTGGACGGCATGCGCTACGCCATGGGCCAGCCGGCGGAGTTTCCGATTGCGCTCGACGCCGCCGTGGTGCTCGGGACGACGGTGGTCTCGTTCGTGGTGACCGCGCTCCTCTTCGATCCCGAGCAGCGATTCCTCGCGAGCCGGCGGCGGCGGGCTCCCGCAGGCTGAGAGCACCTTGCGATCCCTGTGGTGTCATCCTGGGCAAAGCGAAGGAGCCAAACTACCGGCAGCTCGGCTGAGGAGGCAGCCGGGTGAGCTCGACGTGTTGGACAACCCGGGATCGCACCGGCTGCGTGATCCTGCCGCCGGAAGGGATGGTCGCCTCGATGGTGATGTCTCGCGTCCGCCGGACGAGCCCTGACGCCGGCGACCACAAGATGTCGCCCTGCTCCGCGGTGGTCTGCCGGACCGGTATCGGGACGGTGTCGCCGCGGGGGACCGCTTCACGGGTCTCGCCCCGCGCCTCGAGGCGGAAATGGAGGAGCGGACGGCCCGCCACCACGGTATCCGGAAGGCGCGAGAGCTCGAGACCCGCGTCCTTCCACGATTCTCCGCGTCTCAGTGACTCAGGCGGCAACGGTGGGAGGAGGTCTTGCGCGACGCCGGAGAGATCGGCGACCTCGGCGACGTTATCGGGGAGGAATGGGCGGGCGATCTCGAAATAGCCGCCCGACGGCCGCAGCAGGCCCCGGTAGCGGCCGCCGATCAGCCCGTCGGTGTCGGCCGAGACCTCGCTCTCCGCGGTCCGCCGCCGCAGCGAGAGCGAGTCGTACCAGCCCTCCAGCACGACGCCGGCCCTGCTGCTGTCGCGCGCGCGGAAGCTCCAGACGCCATCCTTCTCGGCGGTCGCCTTGACCGATCCTCGTGCCGTCTCCGTCTCGATCTCGCTGCGCGAAGTTTCGGCGAAGCGGGCGCAGTGAAGCTGGGCGGCGGAATAGGCGGGGAGGGCAGCACCGGCTTCCTGGGCGCCGAGAGCGCTCGGGCCGACGAGCCCCAGTGCCATGACGATCGACCGGACCCGCCTCAGCGCACGCCGACGACCTCGGGCAGTTCGTCCTGGGAGGCGTCGATCACTACCACGGCGAACTTCCCGCGCTCCCGCGGGTGGAGCCGGCGGACCGCTCGCGCCGTGGGTCAGAGTCGCCCCAGCAACTCCGCGAGCCCCTCGCCGCCCAGCCCCGCCGCCTGGTACGCGATACGCCCATCGCGCCCGATGGCGTACACCGTAGGGGAGTGGGCGATCTCGCCGGTGTGCGGATCGCGTCCGCGGGCCACCTGCCAGGCCTCCAGCACCGTCTCGACCGACTCGACCGAGCCACCAAGGAGCCGCGCGTCATCGGGGAGACCCCAACCCTGGGCGATGTGCGGCAGGCGCTCCGGGGTGTCGCGCCAGGGATCCAGGGTCACGAGGAGGAGCGCGGGACGCGAGGCCGCCGCCCGCCGCTGGGCACCCAGCATGTGACGCACGACGACCGGACAGGCGGTCTGGCAATGCCCATAAGCAAAGGCGAGGAGCAGCGGGCGCCCCTTGAAGCGTTCGAGCGTCACCGTGTCGCCCGCCTGGTCCACCAGCCGGAGTGGCGGCGGCACCCGATCCACCCGCGCGACCGAGGCCTCGGGGAGACCGGCACCATCCGTTGGGAAGGGCTCGCCCCGCAGCTCGCTGATCCGCACCCCGGCGAGGTAGCCCCCGCCCGCGACGAGTGCCGCGGCCAGCGCCAGCGCGCCGCGCCCGCCCGGCGACCGGGCGAGCCCGCGGAATCCCTCGATCACCGCGTCCCCCCACACCGTCAGGAGGATTCCCACCATCCCGAGCGGCTCCCCCACCAGAAGCAGCCAGCCACCCATGTGCGGAAGCCCGCTGGACTGCACGCCGAAGCAGGTCGCGCGGGCGCGGGCGAGCCAAGCCGGCGCCTCTTTGGGGAGTGGCCAGAGGGCGAAGGCCCACCATCCGGCGGTGATCAGCAGGATCAACGCGAGGGTGCCGAGCGCCCACGCCGCTTGGCGGCTGGCGAACCGGGAGCTCAGCCCACTTTCCATACGAACGACAGCAGCTTCCAGTTGACGAAGTAGTAGATCACGAACGCCAGCAGGAAGACGGCCACCAGCGCCAGCGTGCCGGGTGCGGGCCCCCAGAGTCCCCGCGACGGCGAGTGCAGCTCCTCGTTGATCCGGTCCGCGTCCGGGAGGTGCCGCGGCGGAGCCGCGATGCCCGGCGGCACTCCCGCCGCGGCCCGCGCGCCCGCCTCGAGCGGCTTTCCGAAGAAGACCGACCAGACCGTCACGACGATGTAGATGGCGCCGCCAGTGGCGGCGACCAGCCCGCCCACCCCCATGATCCCGAGGAGGAGGTCCACCGCCGGGTTGAACTGCACATCGAACGGCGCCTGGGCGAAGCTGATGTCCCAATGCCGCCGCGGCACGCCGAACGTCCCCGCGAAGGTCATCGTCATCGAGAAGACCAGCATGCCGCCGGCGAAGAGGTACGGCTGGATCCGGGCGAGAGGATAGAAGGCGATCTGCTTCCGGAAGATGAGCGGGATGACGTAGTAGGTGAGCCCCATGAACGCCATCGCGGTCCCGCTCACCACCGTCGAGTGGAAGTGCCCCGGGATCCGGAGGGTGTTGTGGGCGATGATGTTGATCTGCTCGGTGCCGAAGGTCACCCCGGTGATCCCCCCCACGAAGCCGAACACCACGATGGAGAAGACCAGCGAGCTGAAGCCGGGATCACCCCAGGGGGCGCGGCGGAGCCAGCCGAAGAGCCCGTCACCGAAGCCGCGGAGCCGCTGGCCCAGCTCGATCCCGGCCGGGACAGTGAAGCCGTGGATCAGGCTGGCGAGCACCGCCATGTACATGAAGTAGCTGGTGTTGACGATCTTCCAGGCAGGGCCCATCCCCGGGTCCACCAGCAGGTGGTGGGCCGAAGCCATCGAGATGAAGAGGATGTAGAGCACGAAGGCGGTGCGACTGATCTTCTCGTTGAGCACCACTGCACCCACCGTGAGCGCGCCGAGCAGGTACCAGACCGCCACCATCGCGGCGACGTTGATCTGCTGCGAGGAGTGGCCCAGCGCCCACCACACCATCCGGTAGACCTGCGGGTCCACCTCCATCAGGCCGAGGGACCAGAGAAAGGTCGGGATGTAGATCCCCGCCCCGTGCCCCAGCGTGATCACCGAGATGATGGCGGCGGTGGCGCCGCCGTAGGTGACCAGCGGCACCGAGCCCTGGTAGGTGCGCTCCCGCTTGGCCACCACCAGGGTGGCGAAGAACAGGATCGTCACCACCAGCGCGCCGACCGCGAAGATGATGATTCCCAGGTAGTACAACGGATGCGCCCGGAGCGGGACGTAGGAGCTGAACAGCACGTCGGCCCGGCCGGTCCACATCGCCCACTCGACCACCAGGGCGCCGCCCACCATGAGCCAGAACGCGCCCCACGCCGTCCGGGGCGCCGCCACCCGGCTGTTCAGCAGCACCGCGCTCGTGAAGTACAGGATCCCCATCTCGAAGAACAGGATGAAGAAGATCAGCATGCTCATCCCGTGCACGGTGAGGATGCGGTAGAACCAGTGGGCCGGGAGGAGGTGCACCGCCTGCCAGCGGGTGAGGAGCACCAGCACCGCGGCGATCCCGCCAATGAGCAGGGAAACCGTCGCGGCGACCGCGTTGGCTCGGATCAGCCGCTCGGCGTCGCGGTGGACCTCGAGGCCGGTGACCGGGCAGGTGCGGAAGTCCTGGTGCATCACCTGCGTGGTCATGGCGTGGCCTCCCGGATGAGTGCCGCGCGCTCGGCGGCGGCGACCTCCCGGCCAGCGCTGTCGGTGACGATCACCCGGCCCACCATGGTGTGGTGGCCGATCCCGCAGAACTCGTTGCAGACGATCCGGAGGTCGCCGGCCTCAGTGGGGGTGACCCGCAGGCCGTAGTCGTAACCGGGCACCACCTGGAAGTTGATGTTCATCGGGTAGAGGCTGAAGCCATGGTTCACGTCCAGCGAGGAGAGGTGCAAGGTGTACTCGGTTCCCTGCCGGAGCTTGAGAATCGGCTGCCAGGCGAAGCTGAGACCGATGAGGTAGATGTCGCTCCCCGCCGGCGGCTCGACGATCGGGATGCCCTGATCGGTGCCCACCTTGTGCGCGGCGATGAACTCCTGGGTCCGGCGCATGTAGTCGGCCGGTTTCACCCTGTACCGGACCCCGGCGGGGTTTTGCCCGCCCTTGAAGTGCCAGAGCGGCATCATGGCGAAGAGGACCATGCACCAGCCGAAGGCGATCGCCACCCACATGCGCTCGGTGGGGTGGGCCCGCTTCCACCAGACGCCCTTAGGGGACTCGATGCCGGTATGGGTTTCCATGACTCCCTCAGGGAAGTGGAGCCGGCTTCAGGCTGGTGATCTCATACAGCCCCCAGCCGGTGAAGACCACCAGCATGATCGCGATCCCCAGCACCATCAGCAGGAGCCAGTTGTCGAAGAAACGCTGGCCCAGCGGAATGGGCTCGCCCGGATCGGTGGCGGAACTCTGCTCCGGTGGCATCGGCACCTCCTGCCTTCGAGTGGACTCGCGCGTGCCGACGGGCGCCGGCTACGTGACGCGAGAAGCGTAAGCTGCGATCTGGGGACTGAGACGGGATGATTCCTTCCTATTGTTGCTATTATCATCTCGACCCGCAAGCACCCCGACGCCTGCACTCCGCGACTTAATGATTTCTTTAGTCCAATCGCTCGATACCGCCGCCCGCCGCGTCCTCGCGAGGCTTGACGCCGCGATGAACCGGCTCTACGGATGGCGCGGCAACCCCGTTTACCAGAGCGGCGCGCTCACCGTGGCGCTCCTGCTGCTGCTGATCGCCACCGGCGTCTATCTCCTGCTCTTCTACCGGGTGGGCTCGCCCTACGAATCGGTCGGCCGAATCACGGACCAGGTCTGGCTGGGCCGTTGGATCCGTGGGCTTCACCGCTACGCCGGCGACGCGGCCGTGGTGGCGGCCGCGCTCCACGCCTTCCGGCTCTACGCCCAGGGCCGTCGCTGGGGGCCGCGGACCCTGGCGTGGGTCTCCGGCGCCGTGCTCTTCGGGCTGATCCTGGTGTGCGGCTGGACCGGCTACGTGATGGTGTGGGACACCTTCGGCCAGGTGCTCGCGGTCGAGGGCGCGCGGTTCATCGACCTGCTGCCGCTCTTCTCCGAGCCGATCGGCCGCGCCTTCACCGGCGAGCGGGCGCTCGGCGGGGCCTTCTTCTTCCTCAATCTGTTCGTCCATATCGCGCTGCCGATCGGACTCGGGATCGTGCTCTGGCTCCACGTCTCCCGGGTGGCCCGGCCGGTGCTTCTCCCACCCCGGCCGCTCATGTGGACCGTATTCGCGCTCCTCACCTCCGCGGCGGTGTTGCTGCCGGTGAGGATGGCGCCGGAGGCGACCCCGTTCGCGCGGCCGGAGCGGGTGCCGCTTGACGTCTTCTACGCTTTCTGGCTTCCGCTCATCGAGGGAAGACCGGCCTGGGTGATCTGGCTTGTCGGAGCGGCACTCGTACTGGTCGTGTTGCTGGTCCCCGTCTGGTCCCGCCCGCAGGTGCTCCGGCAGCCGCCCAAGTCGGTGGTGGACGAGCGGCTCTGCACCGGCTGCCGCCAGTGCGCGCTGGATTGCCCCTACGAGGCGATCGAGATGCTGCCGCGCACCGACGGCCGAGCCGATGTCGTGGCGCACGTGACACCCGATCTCTGCGTGAGCTGCGGCATCTGCGCCGGCTCCTGCGCGCCGATGGGCGTGGGCCCGCCGGGACGCACCGGGCGCGACCAGCTCGAGCGGGTGCGCGCCTTCGTCGCGGAGCGGCGGCCGGGAACGGGTGACGTCGTCGTCGTCACATGCACCCGGGGCGCGGGCGGGATCGCGGAGTCGGATGCGGTGGACGGGAATCCGGTCTACCCGGTGCAGTGCGCCGGGAACCTCCACACCTCCGTAATCGAGTACCTGGTGCGCGCCGGAGCCGGCGGGGTGCTGGTCGCCGCCTGTCCGCTGCGCGACTGCTGGAACCGCGAGGGGGCGCGTTGGCTCGAGGAGCGGGTCTACCACGACCGGGAGGCCGAGCTGAAGGAGCGGGTGGACCGGCGCCGCGTACGGATCGCGCACGGCGGGCCAGGCGAGCGCGCCCAGTTGCACGCGGAGCTCCGACGGTTCCAGACGGAGATCCTGGCGTTGGCCGCGGCACCCGGCGAGGACGAGATCGACCTGCTCCTGCTCTGCGAGCCGGCCGACGATGCGGACTCGCAGAAGCCGGCCCCCGGGAGGGAAGCATGAACCGCGCGGTGCGCCGGCTGGTCGGTGCCGCCGTCGCGGCCGTTTCGGTCGCGGCGCTCGCCGCCCTATCCCAGCTTCCCTACACGCCGAAGCCCGGCCCCGAGGCGCTGCTCCGGCTCTCCTGGCGGGCCCGGGGTGAGCGGGTGGAGACCTGCCGCGAGCTGTCGGAGGAGGAGCAGCGGAACCTGCCGCAGCATATGCGGCGGGAACAGGTCTGCGAGGGAACGACAGCCGAGTACCGGCTGCGGGTAGAGATCGATGGTGAGCGGCGGGTGGACGGGCCGGTACAGGGCTCGGGTGAGGTGCAGGTACGGCCGCTCTACGTCTACCGGGAGATCGCCGTGCCGCCGGGAGAGCACCGCCTGGAGGTGACCCTGGAGCGTTTGGCCCAGAGCAGGACGGAAGCAGCCACGGCGTACGCGGCGCTATACAAGGCG
>CAYPAE010000045.1:0-10009 GCA_964408595.1 uncultured Gemmatimonadaceae bacterium
GCTCCAGAACGTCCTTCGCGAAGAAGATGCCGGCGACGGCGAAGGGCACCGAGGCGGCGTGCGACCAGCGCGGTGGCGCCCATCGAGAGCCCGATACCGACGGCATAGACCAGCGTGAGGAGGGATTCGGTGAGACCGATCGTGGCGACGGCCGACGGGCCGAGCGAGGAAACGAAGTACACGTCCACGACGGCGAAGAGGGACTCCATCACCATCTCGAGCATCATCGGCACGGCGAGCAACAGGATCGCGCGCCCGACGCTGCCCTGCGTGTAGTCCATTTCCGTCCCGCGGACGGCGTCTCTCAGGTCATGCAGGAGAGCTCGGAAACGCGGCAGAGGGCAAACGCGCGAGGAGGGGGTTTCGGCTGCGGTTGGACCTACGCGTTCTCCATCGCGGTTTCCTCGAGCGCCGGCGACTCCGACAGATCCTCGATGATGAGGAAGCGGGTGATCGATTCGTTGCAGACGTGCAGCAGCAGGGCGAACTCGCTGCCCAGCGTGACACCATACCGCGGTATCGTGAAGTTCTCGGCGCCGACGGCCACCACCCGCTCGCCGTCACCGAAGCATTGGACTCGCCAGAAGGTCACGATGTCACCGAGGCTGGTGAAGTAATTCACCACGGCCTCCTTCCCCCGCGACTCCGGAGCGGTGGGGCCACCCCCGGGGGGCGTGACCTCGAACACGACGTCGTCGGCCAAGTGGGCGGCCAGCGACCGAAAGTCCAAGGTCGTGAAGGCCTCATCCAGAATCCGCTGGATCCAAGCAATGTTGTTCATAGCGCGATGCCGTCCGTCAAAGCGGTGTCATGAACGACGGGTTCATGCGGCGACTGGTTTCTCTGTTTCGTGATCCAGGCCCATAGAACCTGCCTCCGAAAAGACATCACACCCAGCGTCGTGACCCAAGTGTTACGCATCTTGCAGCCAACCTGGGCGGATCAGAGCTCCAGGCGAAAGCGGGCCGAGAGCAGAAATGGGCACCGAACATACACCGAAGTCAGCTAGGAAGCAAGACCGCGGGTGGGCGTTCTCCGGCCTTCACCGCGGCCCGGAGCCGGTCCAAGGAGCGGAGCGGCTTGAGCCGGGCACTGACCATGACCTGAGACTGGACGCAGAGGGACACGGTCGAGACGTCGGACGCGTCGAAGGTGAAATCGAAGAGGACGTCGTGAAACACCGCCAGGAGAGCATCGCCCTCCTGCTCCAGCCGGGTCGATCCGGTGCCCTCCTGGAGCGCGGCGTGAAAGGCCTCCGGCAGGGACAGGTTGTTGCGCAGCCAGTTCCTGCACGCCGCGTTGGCCAGAGAGAAGTGCAGCCACATGAAGCGGTCCGGCTCACCGGCGGCGGTGCACGCCAGCCATCTCGCCGCGCCGTCCGCCTCGACGGGCACCGTCTCCCGCCCGGCTCCGAGGACGTACCCCCACACCAATCCGTACCGGTCGGACCCGTAATTGGCGGCGGCGGTTTCCATGCTTTCTCTCGCTCGCAGGTACTAGACTCGGATGAACTCGGCGACCGCGGGATCGCTCCGAAGCGCGGCGAGCGATCCGGTGTTCGGCCGCTCAGGCGGGTCCCGCCCGCAGTCCACCATGCAGAGAAAGCCGAACGGCTCGCTGCCGTCCGCGCGGAACTGGTGCCAGGTGAGCGGCGGCACCTTCACCAGGTCGTGGGTGGCCAGGTCGAGGATCCGGTCGCCGACCAGTGCTCTGCCCCGGCCGCGGATGACCATGATCGCGTGCCCATGGCGGTGGCGCTCGAGCGAGGAGTACCCGCCGGGCGCCACCTCGAAATAGCGAAGCTGGCAGCCGACTCCCTCCCCGCCGTCGAACAAGAGCTGCCGGGTGATGCCGGCGAAGTGGGTGCCGCCCGGCTTGTAAGCGGAGACGGAAATCCCGTCCCAGCGGAAATCCTCGGTCCGTCGAATGTGCGTGCTCATACTCCCTCCGCGGACGCCGCACGAGCCACCCGGTCCACCAGGGCGCGGGTCCGCTCGAAGAGTCCGTCGCCCGCCTCGTAGAGGCTCCCGCCGATCAACAGGATGCTGTCCAAGCCGTAGAATGCGAGGATCTCCTCGACCCGCTCCACCTTGATTCCGCCGGCGGGCATCGGGAAGCTCGGCCGGATCCTCGGGTGCGGCGCTCGGAGCGTTTCCGCGAGAGCGTGGCAGGTCTCGGTGCCGTAGGTGAACCGGCCACCCGTGTGCGGAAAGATCACTGCGTCAGCGCCGTACCACCTGAACAGCTTTCCGAAGAGCACGGTTTCCCCGGCGCGGAACACTCCGCCGAGCGACGGATGGGCGACGATCGGCAGGCCCTCCGTCATCGAGGCGAGCTGGTGGAGAAACGGCAAGCCGAGGAGCATCGGCGAGATCAGCACGGCCCGAACCCCGGCCCTCCGCGCCAGCTCGAGTTGCGTCGCGACCCGGTCCGGCGTGCCGACGAGGTTGGGGACGTACAGCGTCCGGCTGCCTTCGACGGCGCGCAGGCAGGCCTCGAGCCGGGCCTCGAAGGGACAGAACGGGTGGTCGGCCAGGCCGTGGTCGTCCTTCACCAGATCGAGGCCCGCCGAGGCGAAGCCGCGGCAGAGTGCGCCGAACTGCTCCGGCCGGAGCCCCATCGGCTTGAGTGCCGTCGCGAGGAGCGGCCGGCCCGTGACGCCGGTGAGGGCGCGCAATCCGGGGATGCCGGCCCGCGGGCCGGGCAGCCAGTCGAAGGCCGCCTCAGGCAGCTCGACGTCGGCGAGCACGACATCGGGCTGGAGCGATGAGTTGCCGAAGATGACGTTGAGGAGCTGCGCGGGGTCGTGCGCGGTGGTGGCGAGCGGGTGGGAGATCGTGACGCGGTAGCGGCCTTCGGACTCCGGATCGACCCTCTCGACCCGGCCGAGGACTCGCTCCCTCACCGCGGGGTCTCGCAGCGCGGCGCGCGGCAGCTCGACCGACTGCTCCAGCATCAGTGCCTCGGCCCGCGCATCGATCTCCCGAGCCTCGGCGCGGACCAGATAGATGACTCGCAGCGAAGCGCTCACGGCTCAGCGGCTGGGCGGAGTGGGCGCCTCGCTCTTCCAGAAGTCGATCCCGCCGGCCTGCTGTCCCACGTCCACGCTCGCCACTCGAGAGTTGGTGGCCAGGTCAATCACGTCCACCGTTCCCGGCTCGGAGCCGACGCCCTCCTGGGTGACAAAGGCGTACCGGCTGTCGGGCGAGACGACCAGCCCGCTGGGCACCCGCCGAGTGGTGGGAATGCGGGCGAGCTCGCGGCCGCTCGCCGCGTCTATCACGGACACCGACTGGCCGCGCTTGTTGGTGCCGATGATCAGCCGGCCGTCGCGACTCGCCGCCAGATTGTAGATCCCCTCCCCCGCCGGGACCCGGCGCTTCAGCGTCCACGAGCCGACGTCGATCTCCACCAGGTCGTTCGACTTGCTGCACGCCACCCACACCGATCGTCCGTCGGCGGAGGGCTCAGCCCAGGTGGGCGAGCAGGTGACGTCGCCCGGCTTGGCGGCGCTCATCGAGTGGTCCACACCCTTCTCGCTCCCCGCCATCGCGCTCACCGGGCCGTTCATCCCGTGCTCGCCGCCGGCGGTCAACCTGAAGTGGCGGGAGACCTCCATCCGGTCGGCGTCGATCTCGACCAGCGCGTCGTTCATCATACACGCGGAGTAGTGCCGCTTCCCGTCGGGCGACAGGCGTGAGCCGTGCGGCATCACGCAGGTCGGGATCCGGCGCACCTCGAGCATGTCGTCGGTGTAGACGACCGACACCGACGACGGCGTCATCTCGCCGTAGAGATTGAAGTTCACCACCCAGGCGTAATGGCCGTTGGGCGCGACCTGGACCGTGGCGGGAAAGAGGCCCAGCTCCACTCGGCCGGCCGGCTCATCGGTGTCGGTCGAGAACTTCCAGAGGGCGCCGTTCGGCGTCCCGTGCGCCGTTGAGACGTAGTACCACTTGCCGTCGGGCGACACGTAGAGGCCGTGGGGGCCGACCAGCTCGGTGGGATTGATGCCGATCTTCCGCTCCCGCTCGACCCGGGCCTTGCCCTGCCCGAAGCGCACCAGCGCGATGCGGTCGTTCCCTTCGCTGGCGACGAACACGAGATAGTCGTGCTGGGATGGGTCAGGTCGGACCTCGGCCTGCTGCCGCGCGGGCGCGCAGGCGGCGAGGAGCGCCAGCCCGATCAGCGGGCTCCTCACGGTATCATCGGCGCCGCGGTCTTCCTCGGATTCACCCGGACGACCCACAGCCCGTTGTTGAAGTCGTTCACGTAGGCGAGCCCGTCCTTCGGGTTCACCACCACGCCCCAGGTGAAGGCCGCGTTCCTCACCACGCCGCCCAGGTCCGCGGTGTTGAGCGACGCGATCTCCCGGTTCTGGGCGCGCAGATCGCCCTTCAGCTCACCCGAGATGTCGAAGACGTGGAAGCCGGCGTCGTAGGCGCCGACGTAGAGCGTGTCCGCCACCTGCCAGACGTTGTGGGCCCCGCCGTTCTCCGGGGTGTACCAGGCCACCGCCTTCGGATGCTCGATGTCGCTCACGTCCACAACCTGGAGGGTGCCGTACATGCGGCTCGCCGATGCGTCCCTCGCCCCCTTGATCGGGCGGTTGAGATAGACCTCATCGGCGATGAAGACGTAGTTCCCGCCCCGCTGGCGCCAGGCGGTGTGGGTGCCCCGGGCAAAGCCCGGCCCGCCCACGTCCTCGACCTCCTTATACAGCGAGTCGAGGTTGTACTTGAACTGCGAGACCATGACCGGCTTGTCGGGACGGCCGCCCCACTTGCCGTTGCCGACGTCGAGGATCACCAGCCCGTCGTTCCAGTAGCTGGCGTACATCAGGCCGTCCACGATGTCGAGGTCGTGCACGTAGCGGGCGGCATCGGGCCGGCTGGTGCGCCACTCGCCGGCCCGGACCGGCTTCGCCGGGTCGGTGATGTTGACGATGTCGATCGCGCCGGTGCCGTCGTTGGTGAGGAAGACGTAGCGGCCGTGCTCCGGATGCTCGTAGATGTAGACCGAGTGGACGCCGGCGGCGACGCCCTCCACGAACTGGGCGATCTCCTTGAGGTGCAGCGGATCGTGGGTGTCGGCGATCACGATGCCGTTCCTCCGATCCGCGGCGCCTTCCCGGGTGAAGACCATGTAGTTGCCGTCGGCGGTGGTCTGCATGTCGTTGATCAGCCGGGTATTCGCCTGGAGCGAATCGACCACGACGGGCTTGCCCGGGTCGCTGATGTCGAGCGAGTACACCCGGTCGCCGCCACCGTGGGTGCCCAGGTAGGCGACCTTGCCGTTGGGATGGATCCAGATTTCCGAGGTCGCGAAGGCGGTGCGCGGCAGGCGGCCCACGACCGTCACCGAGCGGCGCACGTCGCGCTCGCGGACCTGGACCGTGGTGCTCGCGGAGCGGCGGCCCAGGGTCGCGGTGACGGTGTAGGCGCCGGGACGATACGCGACGAAGCGGCCGTCGGCGCCGAGCTGGCCGTCACCCGGCGAGAAGGTCCAGGTCGGGGTGAGCCCCGCGATCGGCTTCCCGGCCACATCCCTGACGTCCGCCTCGAACGCGACGACGTCGCCCTGCCGGACGGCGGGCTTCTCCGGACTGAGGGTGAGCTTGGAGATGTTGCCCGGCAGCACGCGCACGTCGAGCGCGGCCGACGCGCCGGGAACCGACGCGGTCACCCGGCCACTGCCGGTCGCGAGACCAGTGATCACTCCATCCCCGTCCACCACGACGACCTTGGGATCGCTCGAGCGCCATTTGATCGGGTCAGGCGTGCGGTCGTTCGCCTTGGAGTAGGCGAAGGCGCTCAGGCGGAGCGACTGGCCATCCACGATCGTGGCCGCGGAAGGCGCCAGCTCCATCCGCACCGCCGGGCCGGGCACCGCATCGAACTCCACCGAAGTCGAGTCCACGAAGGGTCGGGTGCCGGGGACGACCGCGCTGAGGCCGAGCGGGAACTTGCCCACCGAGCTGGCCACCAGCCAGAAGCTCCCAGGCCGCACCGTGCCTTCCCCGCCGCCGCCGAGCATCTGCACCCAGAGCACGGCGTCCGGAATCGGCTTGCCGTCCGCGCCGAGCGCCCGCACGGTGAGCCGGACCGAGTCACCCGCGGTGATCGTCCGGGTGGATGGCTGGACCTCGATGCGCTTGACCGGCGAGGGCGGCATCGTAGCGGGCTGTTGGACGGCGAGGGCGAGCGCGGGGAGAACGGCAAGGAGCAGCACGGACACCTCTGGGGGACGTGGGAAGTGCGCGCCGCTCCATGCGGCGTGCGCGCCAATACTAGGAATACCGATCCACTGGGACAAGGGAAGATACCGCAAGGGATGAGCTCAATCGAACGGGCGAGACAGCGCTGCCATCGTCGCCGACTCGGAGCGGCTTTCTCGCCGGTTCGTAGCCGCGCTTGCTGTCAGCCTCTTCGTGTTCCCCTCTCCCAAAGACGCTCAGACCATGACGACGCGCCCGGGCACACGCCAAGCGGCCGAAGAGCGCTCGATCCGCCCCTTCACCGTCCGCGTACCCGAGGCCGCGCTCAATGACCTTCGCCGGCGCATTGCGGGGCGCCGAAATGAGACGCGGGTACGTGTTCTCTCATATCAGGCGGCGAAGCCACCTGCGCTCCGCAGGACGGAGGCGGGCGGCGCCGGTAGCCGGTCAACGCTGCCTTTTTCGATTGACCCGGTAGTGGTGCATTGCCGCCGGCGCCGTCTCGACCGCCTTATCAGTATGTATAGACGACGCCCATCGGAGCACCCTCAACTGGCCAGAGAACTGTGGAGCCAGCCCACCTACTCGATCCGCATCACGGAATTGAACTTCACATCGGGCCCACGACTTGGACCGGCGACGGATACTGCCCAGCCGGGATGACGCCAACTTCTCCGGTGCCGTTCGAGCCCCAACAGAAGGCCCGGTCGTCAGGAGTCACCGCGCAAGTGTGTTGAATGCCCGCACTCACCTGCGCCAAGATCAAGTCGTTGCCCACCCGGACCGGCCTCAGACGGGTGGTGGTCGTGCCATCACCGAGCCGGCCGTCGCCGTTCGACCCCCAGCAGAAACCACGCCCCGCGAGTGTCACGCCGCAGGTGTGTTGGTACCCCGCATTCACGTGGTCGAACCGGCGCTGCCCGGCGACCGCGACCGGCCGCACGTTATAGGCAGCGGTTGCGCCGTCGCCGACCTGGCCGACCGTGCCAAAGCCCCAGCAGTATGCCTTGTCCGCAGTCGTCACGCCGCAGGTGTGATTGTTGCCCCCGTCAATCTGACGGAACAGGAGCCCGCCGGCGACCGCGACCGGCCTCGGACGCGAGATGCGGGTGCCATCGCCCAGTTCCCCGCTACCGTTATTGCCCCAGCAGTAGGCCCGGTCATCGGTGGTTACGCCGCAAGTATGGGCGCCGCCCCCACCCAACTGGCGCCACCGAAGCCCGCCAAGCACACGCACCGGTGTCAGGCGCTGAGTGTTTGCGCCGTCACCGAGTGGGCCGCCGACACCCCAGCAGAAGGCCACGTCGGAGGTCGTGATGGCGCAGGTGTGGACGGCGCCCGCGCGGATTTGACGGAAGCGGCGCCCGCCAGCGACCACGCCCGGCGCGAGACGGTTGGTGGTCGTCCCGTCCCCGAGTTGACCGTAGGAATTGTCCCCCCAACAGTAGGCCCGATCGTTGATGGTCACGCCGCACGTATGGTAATAGCCGACGTTCACGTGCCGGAATCGGAGGTCGCCGAGGACCGCGACAGGCAGGAACCGGACATCTGTCGTGCCGTCGCCGAGCTGCCCGGCTCCGTTGAAGCCCCAGCAATAGGCTCGGTCATCAGGGGTCACGCCGCAGCTGTGGCTGGCGCCGGCGCTTACCTGACGGAACGACAGCGCCTGAGCTGTCGCGGCGACCGGGACCGCCGTCCCGGGTGCCGGGCCTGTGGGTGACGTCGCATCCTCCCCGCAGCCCGAAATCGCCAGGAGTACGGGAACGAACAAAGTGCGACGGCGACACACGCTCCATCCCGGGACACATGCTTTCATGGGATCACCTTGTCACCTGACGGAAGAGGCAGTGGATGGAGCCGCAGCGAGACTCCCGGCACCCTAGCCCGCACGGGTCAAGAGAATGTCAAGGGAGTGCTGGCATTGAGGCCGGGGGACCCCAGGGTTGCGCCCCGCTGGCGGGCGGCGCGTCGGCTAGATTCCCGGGCCCCCAGCTCGATAGTCGGATTCGGCCCTCGGAGGGAACATTCAGGCCCGCCGTATTGCCATAATCGGAGCCGGCGCCGCCGGCACGATGGCGGCGATCTTCGCAGCCGCTGCCGGCGCCGACGCGCTGCTGCTCGAGCACACCAAGGATGGCGGGCGCAAGATCCTCATCAGCGGCGGCGGGCGCTGCAACATCCTCCCCTCGCGGATGGACGAGCGCCGATTCGTCACCGACTCCTCCCCCAACACCCTGCGCAAGATCCTCCGCTCGTGGCCGCTGGCGGAACAGATCGCCTTCTTCGAGCGCGAGCTGGGGATGCCGCTGGTAGAAGAGGCGGAGACGGCGAAGCTCTTCCCAGCGTCGAACCGGGCGCGCGACGTGCGCAATGGGCTGCTGGCGCTCGCAGCGCGCAAGGGAGCGCGCTTCCTTCCGGGGACGACCGTGACCGGCTTCCGTCCTCGCGCGGGCGGGTGGGAGGTGGAGCGCGAAGACGGCGCTCCGCTGGTGGTGGATGCGGTCGTCGTCGCCACCGGAGGCCTCTCGGTGCCGAGCACCGGGAGCGACGGCCGAGGACTCACCATCCTCGAGGGGCTCGGGCACACGATCCATCCCACCTACGCGGCGCTGACACCGGTCGTGGCGGAGCCGGCGGCGTTCGGGGCGCTCGCGGGCATCTCGCTCCCGGTCACGATCACCGCGCGGGACGGCACGCGGAGCGCCACCGCGTCCGGGGGCTTTCTCTTCACCCATCGCGGCTACAGCGGACCATCGGTGCTGGATGTCTCCCACGTCGCGGTGCGCTCGAGGCTGGAAGCGGACGCCGGCGCGAGGCTCACGGTGCGGTGGACCACGCTCGGCGAGGCGGACTGGGAGAGGGCGCTCCGGCCGGAGGGGACCCGCACGGTGGCCGGCGTGCTCCGGCGGGAGCTGCCCGAGCGGCTGGCCGACGCGCTCGCGGGTGCGGCCGGCGTGCCGCCATCCCGGCCCCTGGCGCAGCTCCGCCGGGAGGAGCGGGTCACCCTGATCGACACACTGGTGCGGGGCGAGCTGCCGTGGACCGGCGACGAAGGCTACAAGAAAGCCGAGGTGACTGGAGGCGGCGTGAGCCTCGCCGAGATAGACCCGCGGACGATGGAGAGCCGCCGACACCCGGGGCTCTTCATCTGCGGCGAGGTACTCGACGCGTTCGGCCCGATCGGCGGGTACAACTTCCTCTGGGCCTGGGCGACGGGCCGGGCGGCGGGAGCAGCCGCCGCCCGGCCCGTAGCCGTACGCGACCTCAGAAAATGAGCTTCAGGATCCTGCCGTCGGTTCCCACCAGCCATCCGTGGTGGGGATCGGCGAACGCGACCGCCCAGAAATTCAGTACGTCGGGAAGCAGGTGCCACCGCTTCCCCTCGTTGGCCGTCCACGCCGCGCCGCCCGGTCCGGTGGCGACCACCAGCTTCTCGTTTTGCCCCTGCCGGCGCGCCGGCACGTAAGCCAACCCGAACGCGGCTCCCGGGAAAGGCGTGCCGTCCACCAGCTTCCAGGTCTTTCCCCCGTCCTTCGACACGGCCACGTTGTCGGAAAGCGCATCCGGCGCATCCAGGTCGCCGCCCGCGAGGATGCCGTGCCAGGGGTCGCGGAAATCGACGGTGAAGATGCCCGAGGCCGGAGTGCCCTGTACGATCGGCACGCCGTACGCTCTCCACGTCTTGCCGCCGTCGGTGGTGGCGAGAATTCTCGCCTTCTCCGCGGCGCCGGTGGCGATCCACGCGCGGTTCTCCCCCTGGGTGTCGACACAGGTTCCGCTCGCGGCGAACGC
>CAYPAE010000046.1:0-10002 GCA_964408595.1 uncultured Gemmatimonadaceae bacterium
AGCGCCGAGGCCGCCAAGACCACCGCCTCCCTCATCGAGGAGAGCCAGCAGAACCTCTACAAGTCAGACCTCTTCCGCTACGCCACGGTCAACATCGACTCGGCGGACTTCCAGTCGGGGGCGGACACCGTGCCGCTGCTGGTCCAGGTGAACGAGAGCCGCCGCCGCCGGATCCGCGGAAGCCTGGGCTACGGCACCGAGGACTGCTTCCGCGGCGGACTCGCCTGGACCTCGCGGAATTTCCTGGGCAGCAACGGCCGACTCCTGGACCTCACCAGCCGGGTCTCCAAGGTCGGGGTGGGCGATCCGACCAACTGGGGGCTCGCGAAGGGGATCTGCCGCTCCTCAGCCAACGACTCCATCGGCTCCACGCTCCTGAACTACAACCTCGGGGCCACGATCCGGCGGCCGGCGTTTCTGACGGCCACGTCCAACCTTTCGGTGTCGGTGTACACCGAGCGGCGCTCCGAGTTCCGGGTCTATCTCCGGCGCGAGACCGGCACCACCGTCACTCTGCGGCGGGAGCAGCTGCGCCGGCGGATCCCGCTCTCGCTGGCGTACAACCTCAACTACGGCCGCACCGAGGCCACCGAGGTGAGCTTCTGCGCCTCGTTCAACGCGTGCACCCCGGACGTGGTGGATCTGCTGCGCCAGAACCGGGTGCTCGCGACCCTCACCGGCACGGCGACCGTGCCGCGGGTCAACAACCTGCTCGACCCGTCCCGCGGCAGCATCAAGTCGCTGGAAGTCGCGGTGAGCTCCCGGTTTCTCGGCTCCGCGGCGTTCCAGCAGTTCACCCGGGTCGTGGCCGACGCGGCCTGGTATCGCCCCCTGGCCCGCGACGTGGTGTTGAGCTGGCATCTCCGGGGCGGGGTCATCTTTTCTCCGACGGTGGACGTCGCCACGGAGCGGGGAAGCTTCGTCCCGCCGGAGCAGCGCTTCTACGCCGGCGGCCCCAACGACGTGCGCGGGTTCAAGCGCAACGAGCTGGGTCCGGTGGTCTACGTCGTCTCCAAGGGAGAGGTGGACAGCGCGGCCACCGGTGGTCGCGACATCGATCCCAACGAGGTGCAGGTGTCGGCTACCGGCGGCAACGCGCTCGCGATCGGCAACCTCGAGCTGCGGGTCCCATCGCCGGTCCTCGGCTCGCGCCTCCGCCTCGCGGCCTTCGTGGACGCCGGCGGGGCATGGCAGCGCGGAGTCCGGGACCCGGTGATCCGGGTGACTCCGGGCGCCGGCATCCGGCTCAACACGCCGCTCGGCCCGGCCCGGCTCGACGTCGCCTACAATCCGTACCGTCTCCAGGCGGGCCCGCTCTTTCAGTTCGACACCACGGGCGCGCTGACAGTGGTGCAGGAGCGGTACGTGCTCGACCGTGACGGCCGGTTCACCTTTCACTTCGCCGTGGGGCAGCCGTTCTGATGCGGCGGCGTGTCGCGCGGTTCCTGTTCGTCTCCGTCTTGGGATCGGTCGCCATGGTCCTGGGCGTCGTGACGTCCATGACCCTCACGCCGCCGGGGCGCGATCTCCTCGCCCGTACCGTTTCCCGCATGCTCGACCGGGTGGTCCTGGGACACGTGGAGGTGGGCTCGATCTCGGGCTCGTTCCTCTACGATCTCGTGCTGGAGGATCTGGTCGTCCGCGACACCAGCGGCGCGCTGCTCGCGGACCTGCCGCGGGTGCGCGTCGGCTTCACGCTTCCCAACCTGATCGCGGGCCAGGTGGTCCTGAGTTCGGTGCAGCTCGAGCGTCCGGTGATCCAGCTGATCAAGCACCGCAACGGCCGGATGAACCTCGAGGAGGTGCTCCGGCTCGGCAAAGGCGCGCCCGGTGGCAAGTCCCCGCTGGTGGACTTCCACAACGTGCGCTTGAATGGCGGCACGCTCCGGATCGCGCTCCCGTGGAATCCGGACCGGTCGCTCCGGACTCAGGCCTCGAAGGATTCCGCGCTCCAGGCGGAGCGGGGAAAGCCTGGCCGGATCATCGAGGACAGCCCCGAGGGACTGCGCCGGGTGATCCTGCTGTCCGACCTGACCACCCGGCTCTCCCGGCTCCGGATCGCGACACCGGACCGGAAGCCGTTCACCATCGACCTCGACTCGCTCGCCACGCGGATCAACGATCCGGCGGTCACCCTGCGCGACGCCGCGGGGCGGGTGATCCTGCGCGGCGACAGCGCGATCTTCAGCCTGTCCCGGGGCGCGCTCCCCGATACCCGGTTCTCCGGCGGCGGCGCGGTGACCTGGCCGCGGGACACGATTCTCTACGACTTCCAGATGATCTCGCCGCACGTGAGCCTGGAGGACCTGCGCTGGGTCTCGCCCAAGTTCCCCTCGATGATTGGGAGCGGCGTGCTGACTGCGCGCTCGGTGAGCGGGACCCGCAACGAGTACGACATCCGCGAGCTTCAGCTGCGGTCGGGCCCGCAGCACGTGAGCGGCGAGCTGGTGGCGGTGACCGACCGGCGCCGGGGCCTCGGGGTCCGCGACATGCGGCTCCAGCTCAGGGATCTCGACCTCGACGCGGTCCGGTCCTACCTCGACACCCTGCCGTTCTACGGAACGCTGACGGGAAGCGTCTCCGGCTCGGGCTTCCTCGACGCGCTCGACGTGCGGATCGACTGGGCGTTCGCCGACGCCAGGGTGCCGGGCAACCCGGTGACCACCATCGCCGGCGAAGGCGGCGTCGGCGCGCGGCGCGACGAGGGGCTGGTCTTCACCGGCTTCGAGGTCCGGAGCTCCGACGTGGACCTCCGCACCGTGCGTCTCATCGCCCCCGCGGTGATCCTGGAGGGACGTCTCGCCGCCAACGGCACGCTCGACGGCCCGCTCCGCAACGTCACCTTCCAGGGCACCGCACGGCACCGCGACGGCGACCGGCCGCCGAGCGTGGCCGTCGGGCTGGTCCATCTCGACACCCGGTTCGACACCCTCGGACTCGCCACCGACGTGGCGCTGGAGCCGCTCTCCTTCGATGGGATCCGACGCGCGTTCCCCTCGCTGAAGACGCGGGGCGAGGTACGGGGCAGATTTCAGAGCGCGGGCACGCTGTCGAGGCTGGAGGTGAACACCGAGCTCAGCGGCGAGATCGGGAACGTTCAGGCCGACGGCTTCGCGACGCTGCTTCCGCCGCGCTGGGGCGCGGAACGGCTGCTGCTCCGATTCTCTAGGCTCGACCTCGGTGCGCTCACGGGCCGCGACTTCGCGAGCACGCTGGCCGGCGAGCTTCGACTCAGCGGGAGCATCGACACCCTCCGCGCGCCCGAGGGCGAGATGGAGCTCGCGCTCACCCGGAGCCGGGTGCGCGAGTGGATCATCGACAGCGTGTTCGCGCGTGGCCGGAGCCGGGACAGCATCATCCAGGTGGACACGGCGCACGCCGGATGGCAGGGCGCGGTGGCGTCCGGCGCGGGCAGCCTCGGCTGGGCCGCGCCGCACACCGGCCAGATGGAGTTCAAGCTGGTGGCGGACAGTCTGATCGGCTTCGATTCGCTGCTGCTCGCCGTCACCGGGCAGAAGCGCGACACCTCGCCCGAGATGGTGCCGCTCGGCGGCCAGGCCCGGGGCTCGGTCCGGCTCAGCGGCAGCCTCGACACCCTCGACGCCGCCGGCGATCTCGCGATAGAGGGATTCGAGTTCCAGCAGGCACGCTCGCCTCGGATCACGGGGGCGTTCGCCTGGACCGGCGGGAAGCGGCCGCAGGTCACCGCGCAGCTGGCCTCCGATTCGATCGTGGTGGGGGAGTGGAGCTTCACGCGCAATGGCGTCGCCTTCTCCGGTTACGTCGATTCCCTGGGCTGGAGCGTGGGCAGCTCCTCGGGCACGGTGGCGCGGGTGGATGCGGCGGGGCGCTGGCGGCAGCGCGACAGCACCCACCTCGTCTGGTTCGACAGCCTCCGCGCCGGGCTGCCGTCGCACGCATACCGGCTGCTGGAGCCCGCCGTCCTGACGCTCGGCGGCCCCTCGCCGTCGGTCAATGGCGTGAACCTCCAGGCGCTCGACGGCTCCGGCCTCCTGCGCTTGGCCGGGACCGTCCCCTCGGACGCACCGGGCAATATGGCGCTCGAGGTGGTCGGACTCGATCTGGGCGACCTCTACGGCTTGCTCCAGCGGGACACGACCGGCGTGGATGGCGAGCTGGGGATGAGTCTCGAGATCGGGGGCACGGCGCGCTCGCCGACCCTCCGCGGCACCGCCCGGCTCGGGGAGGGGCGCTTCGGCGATTTCCGCTCGCCCTTCGTCCAGGGCGTGCTGAACTACGCCGAGCGCCGGCTCGACGCCAATCTCAACCTGTGGCGCACCGGGGAGAACATCCTCGAAATCGAAGCCCACCTGCCGGTGGATCTCGGCTTCACCGGGGTGGAGCAGCGGCGGGTGGATGGGCCGCTCCAGGTCCGGGCCCAGGCCGACAGCGTGGATCTCGGGATCATGGAGGCGGTGACCCCGGCGATCCGGCGAGTCCAGGGCCGGCTCGCGGTGGACGTCCAGGTCGAAGGGACGTGGGACGCCCCCCGGCTGAAGGGACGCGTGGCGGTGAGGAACGGGAGCATGGACATCCCCGGACTCGGCGTGCGGTTCGGCTCGGTGGCGGGCGGCGCCGTGCTGCAGGGCGACTCCGTCTTGCTGCGAGACGTGCGGATCACCAGCGGTGGAGGAGACCTCGCGGTCGGCGGCGCCATCCGGCTGGAGAACCTGTCCCGGCCGCTCTTCTTCCTCGACCTCCGCGCCTCGCAGTTCCTGGCGATGGACGTCCGCAACTTCCTCACGCTCACCGGCACCGGGAATCTCTCGTTGCGGGGCCCGCTGCTCGGCGCGACGCTCGCCGGCAACCTGACGGCGAACAGCGGCGTGCTGTACTTCGCCGATCTGGTGAACAAGCGCGTCATCGATCTCTCCGATCCCACCATCGCCGACCTGGTGGACAGCACCCTGATCCGGGTGGAGGACCTCGGCGGGAAGTTCCAGAACCGGTTCGTGGACTCCCTCAGGATCGACAACCTCCGGATGGCGATCGGCTCGGACGTATGGCTCCGCTCCGCCGAAGCCAACATCCAGCTCGACGGCGAAGCGCGGGTCAGCAAGGTCGGACGGGAGTACCAGCCGTTCGGCACGCTCCAGGCGCCGCGAGGGAGCTACACCCTGAAGATCGGGCCGATCACCCGCGACTTCACGGTGACACGAGGCGAGGTGCGCTACATCGGGACCCTCGATGCCCAGCTCGACATCCAGGCGCGCCACACGGTACGGTCGGTGCGAGGTGAAGACATCCCGGTGATCGCGACTATCGAGGGGACTCTCTACGCCCCGAAGCTCAGGTTGGAGAGCACCCTCCGGCCGCCGATCTCCGAGACCGATCTGGTCTCCTACCTCATCACCGGCTATCCGGCCAACGAGGCCACGGCAATCGGCGGTGCCAACGCCCTCGAGACCGGGCTGTCCTACCTGTCGAGCGCGCTGTCCAGCGAGCTCGAGCGCACGCTCATCCAGGACCTCGGCGTACCGATAGACCTGATCGAGATTCGGCCGGGTACCACCACGGCCGGGTCGGTCTCTCCGACGCAGCTTGCGGCCGGCTGGCAGCTCGGGCGCAAGACCTTCGTCACCTTCAACGCCGGCTTCTGCCCCGACTTCAGCCAGATCAGCGCCCGTAACCTCGGCGCGGGGCTCGAATTCCGGTTCAGCAAGGAGTGGCGGCTCCAGAGCGCGGTGGAGCCCACCATCCAGCGCTGCGGGAGCGGTGCGGTCATTCCGCTCGATTCCAGGAGCCGGTACCAGGTGGGCTTCGACATCCTGTGGGAGCGCGAGTTCTGAGATGGCCCGGGCCCTGCTGATCACCAATCCCGCGGCGGCGAGGACCCAACCCAGGGCGGTGGAAGCCGTGATGCGCACGCTCCGCGGCGCGGGCTGGAGTGCCGAGGTGCTGGCGACCGGCGGGCCGGGCGACGCCCGCACCCTCGCCGAGTATGGCGTGAAAGACGGCGTGGACGTGGTGGCGGTGTTCGGCGGCGACGGCACGGCGATGCAGGCGGCCGCCGCGCTGGTCGGCACCGAGGTGGCGCTGGGCGTGATTCCGGGCGGGACCGGAAATCTGCTGGCCGGCAATCTCCGCATCCCCGCCTCGCCCGAGCGCGCCGCACGCTTGCTCGTGGCGGGCAAGGCGAGACCGTTCGACCTGGGCCGGATGGAGCGTCCCGACGGGGCGCAGTACTTCGCCGTGGCCTGCGGGGCGGGCTACGACGCCCGGGTCATGGCCGGGACGCTCTCGGTGAACAAGCGGCGCTGGGGAATGGCCGCGTACGTGGCGACGACGCTCCGGCTCATCACCGACATCCGCAGCACCGCCCACCTCATCACCATAGACGGTGTGGAATACGACGCCGTGGCCGCCATGGTCCTGGTGGCAAACTGTGGTGAGGTCATCCCACCGCTGGTTCGGCTCCGCCCCGGGATCCGCCCCGACGACGGTCTCCTGGACATCGTGGTCATGCGGGCGAACAGCTTCGGCCAGAGCGTCCGGGCCGTCTGGGACCTGCTCCGGGATGCCCCGACGGCGGAGGGGCAGGAGACCTTCGTGGGCTATGCCCAGGGGCGGGAGATCCGGGTCGAGACGGACCCGGTCCAACCGGTACAGCTCGACGGCGAGCCCGGGGGCGAGACCCCCTTCACGGCCAGCGTCGTCCCCGGGGCGATCAGAATCATGGTGCCGTGAGGCATGGCGCCAAGGCCGCGACTGTTTAATTTCTGGTGGGCAGTGGATGACAGCGTGTAGTTCACCGGACTTTCCGGTATCCAGCCGGCTTCCTGAGGTCTTCCGCATGGCGGGATCGGTTCTCCTCATCGACGATGACGTCGATGTCCTGCGCAGCATCGGCAACTACTTCGAGCGGCTGGGGTACGAGGTGACCCGGGAGTTGAGCGGGGAGGCCGGCCTGGCCACCTTCGACCGGCTCCGGCCCGAGGTGGTCATCCTCGACCTCCTCCTGCCGGGGATGAACGGCATGGAGGTGCTGGAGAGCCTCCGGCAGCGGGACGCCGCGGTCATCCTGCTCACGGCCGAGTCCGACGTCTCGATCGCCGTCCGCGCGATGCAGCTGGGCGCCGAGAACTTCCTCACCAAGCCGGTGGACATGGAGCACCTGGCGGCCGCGACCGCCCGGGTAGCCGACAAGGCGCGGCTTCGGCGGATCAACGAGGCGCTGCTGGTGCAGAGCGCGCCGGGCCATGGGCTCGACTCGCTGGGCAACTCGTCGGGCATGCAGGACTTCGCTCACCAGGTTGGCCTCCTCGCCCAGAGCGAGCGCACCACCGTGCTGCTCAACGGCGAGAGCGGTACCGGCAAGGGCTGGGTGGCGCGGATGATCCACGACCTGAGCCCCCGGTCCAAGGCGCCGTTCGTCGAGGTCAACTGCGGGGGACTCAACGCCACTTTTCTCGATTCCGAGTTGTTCGGTCATGAGAAGGGAGCGTTCACCGACGCCAAGGACCGGAAGCAGGGGCTGTTCGAGATTGCCGACCGGGGGACGATCTTCCTCGACGAGATCGGCGACCTCGCCCCCGAGCTCCAGCCCAAGCTGCTGAAGGTCCTCGAGACCAAAACCTTCCGCCGCCTTGGCGGCACCCGCGAGATCTCGGTGGACGTCCGGCTGATCGCCGCGACCAACAAGAACCTTCAGAGCGAGGTCGAGGAAGGGCGCTTCCGGGAAGACCTCTACTACCGCCTGAGCGTCATGCCGCTCACCCTGCCGGCGGTGCGAGACCGTTCCCGCGAGGACCGCCTCTCCCTCGTCACCCGCATCCTCTCGGATCTGCTGAGCGAGCTGCCCGAAGGCCCGCCGACGCTCTCGAGCGAGGTGCTGGAGCGTCTTCTCGCGTATCCCTGGCCCGGGAACGTGCGGGAAATGCGGAACGTGCTCGAGCGGGCGCTGATTCTGGGCCGGAGCCAGCCGGCGGTGAGCGTCGAGCACCTTCCAGGCGAGTTCCGCGCCCGCCCGGGACTCGGCGACCGGCGGCACACACCGCTCAGCCTCGAGGATCTGGAGCGCCAGCACATCGAGCGGACGTTGAAGCACCACACGGGAAACCGGACCCGCGCCGCGATCGAACTGGGGATCTCCCGCGCCACGCTGATCAACAAGATCAAGCGGTACAACCTCACCGTGTGAGGGTGCCGATGGCGGAACTTCACGAGCACGATGCGATGGCCTGCCGCGCCTGCGGCCGGGAAGAGCGCGCGTCCGAAGGATACCCCTGCACTAACTGCGCGACCTTCATCTGCCTGATCTGTAGCTTTCGAGGAGTCACGCTCTGCAAGGAGTGCGAGGCAGCGGGGCAGCGGGGCGGCGGGGCAGGTGGTCTAAGCAGTGGCTCCTAGCCGCAGGCATTCGCCGATCCTGCCCCGCAGCCCCGCTGCCCCGCTGCCCCGCTGACAGTGCTTTCCGTCATCGTCCGCTCCGCGATCGCTCCCCTCTTCGCCCAGCCCAGCCTCCGTGCCGAGCAGGTGAGCCAGCTCGTCCTTGGCGAAACGGGGCGGGTGGAGGAGAGCTCCGGCGAGTGGCGCCGGATCCAGGGCGATCACGACGGGTATCCGGGGTGGGTGCACACCGGGTACGTGGTCGAGACCGACCCGGTGGAGGCCGACCGGTGGCGGCGGGACGCGGGCGGGTGGAGCCTCGGCGCCACGCTCCGGGTCGCGGGCCAGCGACTGCGGATGCCGCTCCGCGCCCGAGCGGCGCTGGACGCCGCCAAGGTGCGCCTTCCCGACGGACGCCGGGCCGACCTGGTCGAGGGTGACGTGCGGCCGGTCGGCGACGCGATCGCCGCGGCACGCGCGAAGGCCCCGGAGCGGTGGGCGCTGGAGCATTTCGAGGGCGCGCCCTACGAATGGGGCGGGGTGACGCCCTGGGGGGTGGACTGCTCCGGACTGGTGCAGACCACCTTCGCCGCGCGGGGCCTGGCGCTCCCGCGCGACGCCGCGCTCCAGGTGGACCTCGGCGCGGTGATTCAGCTCGACGCCCCGCAGCCCGGCGATCTTCTGTTCTTTCGAGGGGAAAATGGCGACCGCATCACCCACGTCGCCTTCGCGGCGGAGTCCCACACCCTGATCCACTCGACCGTCTCCTGCGGCGGCGTCCTCGTGGAGCCGTGGCTCCCCGGCACCCGCGCGGCGGCGCTGCGCGAGAAGCTGGTGGCCGTGCGGCGGCTGGAGGAGAGGTGATGCCCGCGGGTCAATTCAAGCTCGTTCTGTTCGACATAGACGGCACGCTGCTCCTTACCGCCGGCGCGGGGCGGCGGGCAATCGTCGCCGCGCTCGGCGAAGAAGTGCACGACACCAGCGCCTTCGAGGGAATCCGGTTCGACGGCAAGACCGACCCGCAAATCGTGGCCGAGATGCTGGAGGCGGCCGGGCAGCTGGAATCGCGGGAGTCGGAGCGCGTCCGTCGGCTCTGCCATCGCTACCTTGGGCTGCTGGCCCGCGAGCTGGAGCGCCCGACGACGCGCACCACGCTCCTGCCCGGCGTGGAGCCGCTGCTCGACCGGCTCGAGGCTCGGCCGGGCGTGATGCTGGGGCTGCTCACCGGAAATCTGGCCGAGGGTGCCGCACTCAAGCTCCGCTCCGGCGGGATCGATCCCTCGCGCTTCCGGGTCGGCGCCTACGGCTCGGACGCGGCCCACCGTCCGGCGCTTCCCGAGATCGCGGCGCGCCGCGCCGAGCCGTTCTTCGGGCGGATCCCCCGCGGCCCCGAGGTCGTCATCATCGGCGACACTCCGGCCGACATCCGCTGCGGCGAGGCGATCTCGGCGCGAGCGGTGGGGGTCGCGACCGGCTCGTACACGGTGAGCGACCTCGCCGCGTGCGGCCCGCATGCGGTGTTCGAAGATCTTTCGGATACCGAGAGCGTGCTCGAGGCGATTCTGCGGTGACAAATGGCCTGCATCAGGAGCTCGAGCTCAAGGCCGTCGTCCCCGACCCGGACGCGTTCCGCCACCGGCTCCGCGCCGCCGG
>CAYPAE010000047.1:0-9993 GCA_964408595.1 uncultured Gemmatimonadaceae bacterium
CCCCGTCATCACCCGCACCAGTCGGTCGAGGATCCTCTCGCGGCCGACGACCTCCAGACCCTTGGGCTTCCCGCCGAATCGCGTGGCCCCGCCACCCGCGAGGATCGCCCCTTGCACCCGGCCCGTCAGTATCGCCTCCCGCGGTTCCGCTCCAGTATGACGTCGATTCCGATCAGAACGCTGAAGAGATGCTTGTACTTCCGCTCGTGAGGAGGCACGAAGCCGGGGGCGGAGGTCGGTCCGGTGATCGACTCGATGCCCACGATGTTGTCCCGGACCTCCCACCGCAGGTGATACGCCCGGCCGATCGGCACGGTGGCGCCTACCCCGAGCGCGAGGGCGGGACTCACCCGGGTCCGCTTCTCGTCCTCGAAGATCGTGAGCAGCGCGCCGGCGTTGCTCGCGCTGATGCCCTGCGTGAGGACCGAGCTCTGATTGGAGAAGAGCAGACCGGCGTTGACCCGTGCGAAGGGGGAGATGAACTCGCGGCTGAAGAATCGAAAGTTCGCTCCCGTCGATACCGTCACCGCCGCCGCCGACTTCTCCTGCTCGTCGATGTTCGCGCAGACCTCGGCGTTGCGGGTGCTCTGGGCCGGCCCCAGCAGCCGGCAGGAGTCGTCGTAACCGAGGTCCAGCAGCACAAAATCCGCCGTCAGGCCGACGTGCTCACCCGGGAAGTAGGTGCCCGAGAAGCCGGCTCCGAGGGCGTTCTTGATGCTCCGGCTGAGCGCGAAGTTATCGATGAAGGGGGCCTCCTGGACCGGCTGGCTCGGCACCGTCCACAGCCCCCCCCCTTGGATGTAGGCTCCCGACACTGTGAAGACGAGGCGCGCCCGGTCGCCCGTGCGCTGGGCTGCCGCCGGGGTGGCGTGAGCCGCGAGCAGGGCGGCGGCGACGGCGGCGAGATGTCGGATGCGCATCAACTGCCCCCCGGCAATCGGTGATCCATCGTGTCGGAGCCGGCGGCTCCGTGGAGCTGCGGCGAGCCGCTGACCGCCCGTCCGACCAGCACCATTCCGCTCCGCCGGGCGATCTCCACCGCCAGTGTGGAGGGCACCGACGGCGTCGCCACCCAGGCCAGCCCGGCCCGGGCACCCTTGAACGCCAGCTCCGCCGAGATCCTGCCGGTTACCAGGAGCCCGAGCCCCGCCACGTGCCGGCCGGCGAGGAGCGCGCCGCCGATGGACTTGTCCACCGCGTTGTGGCGGCCGATGTCCTCGGCGTGCGCCACGAGGCTCCGCTCGGGCTCGGGCGGGGGATCGCCCACTTCGACCAGGGCGGCGGCGTGGATCCCACCCGTGTCCTTGTACCGCTCGCCCCGGGCGAAGAGCGCCTTGAACAGGGCGCGCAGCCGCTCCGGACCAGGCGGCATCCCCCTGAGAGGCCTGCCTTCGACCGTACTCGGTTCCGCTAGAAACGTGGAGACGGCCCCACAGCCGGAGGCCAACACAGGTCGCCGCCCTTCGGCCTGCACGGCGGCCAGGCGCTCGTCGGGAACCTGCGCCCAGAAGCCGAGATCGGTGGCGCAAGGCCGGAGCTGAACTTCCTCGACCCGGTCGATATAGCCCTCGCCGTGCAGCCACCCGACCGCCAGCTCCTCCAGCAGCTCGGGGGTACACATCCAGGTGACCGCGGGCCGTCCGTTCACCTCGAGCCAGACGGCGGTCTCCTCGACCGACGCCAGGTCGGACATCCGGCCTCCGCGCTTGGCGGGTCGGACGGGCTCAGCTGAGTCCGGTGCAGTCGGCATAGAGCGTGGGGTCCTCCATGATCCGCACCCGTTCCAGGGTCACGCCCTGGGGAAGGCGGGGGGCGATCCGGCGGTACACATCCACCGCGATCGCCTCGCAGGTGGGCAGCATCTGACCGTATGCGAGTCCCGGCACGTCCTCGTTCAGATGCTTCCCGTCCAGCCGGGAAACGACTTCCTCCTGAAGGATATGGTCCAGCTCCACCAGGTCGACCACCATGCCCGTCCGATCGTCGATCGGCCGGGAAACCGTGACCGCGCAGCGGTAGTCGTGCGGGTGACCCGGCGGGTCGCTCAGCGGACCGAATGCCTCCTGGTTCCTGGCCTCGGTCCAGTCGGGCCGGTAGAGCCGGTGAACGGCGCGAAACCCGACAGTCCGGGTCAGGGAGACGGACATTGGCGCTAGGGGGAGAAGGAGAAGCCCAGGCCGGCCTGGAGCCAGGAGGTCGTGGTCCACTCGCTCACCCGGCCGTCGTCGATCACTGGCGGCGCATCCGGGTCCAGCGTGGGCTCGCGGGTGAAGCTGGCCGGATAGTTGAGCTTCCAGAAGATCACCCGGGCATCGGTCCGGAGGTGCAGCCGGTCGGTGAGGAAGAAGCGGAACCCGGCGTGCGGGGCGAGGTAGATCTTCTTCCCCAGGTCGAACCCGCTGGTGTCGGCCGCGGTGCCGCTCGCGATGGCGAGCCCTCCGCCCACGCCCACGAACGGCGCCAGCCGGTGCCAGGTCTTTCCACCGGTGAGGTTGAGCTGGAGGTCGATCTCGACGAACGACACCGTCTGGTCCACCGGTCCACTGACCCGGTTCTCGACCTCCACGAACGGGTCCACGATCAGCCGCTCGAGGTTTCCCCGCGCGAGGACCAGACCCATCTGGACCGCGCTCGCGGTGCGGATGTCGTAGCGGATGCCGAAGACGGGCCCGTCGTGCGGCGCGATGCCGAAGCGCCCCCCGGTTCCACCGAACAGCCCGGCGAATCCGGTGACGGTGTGGCCCTTGGGGATGTCGTGGTAGGGCGAGCGGCCCGGTGGGTGGCCGACTTGGGCGGTGGCGGTTCCCGGTGCCAGAGCCAACTGGGCCAGCATTGCGGCCGCCATTGTCACCCTGAGCGAAGCGAAGGGATCAGAAGCCGGGGTTCCGCCCCCTTCGCTCCGCTCAGGGTGACATCGCTTGCCACGCGGGTCCCGCGTCGTCATCTCAGCACTCCCTCAAGTCACGACCCGTCATCTCCGCCGGGGGCTCGATGCCGAGCAGGTGCAGCACCGTCGGCGCCACGTCGCGGAGCGAGCCCCCGGACCGAAGCCGCGCCGCCTCGGCGGCCACGGCCACGAAGGGAACCGGGTTGGTGGTATGGGCGGTGTGGGCCCCGCCGGTCGTGGGATCGATCATCATCTCCGAGTTTCCGTGATCGGCGGTGATGAGGACGCTGGACCCGGCCTTCTCCCCACTCGCGAGCACGCGGCCGAGACAGGTGTCCACCGTCTCTACCGCCTTCAGCACGGCCGGGAGCACGCCGGTGTGCCCCACCATGTCCGCGTTGGCATAGTTGCAGAGCAGGAAGTCGTGCTCGCCCGACTCGATGGTGCGGCAGAGCACGTCGGTGATCCCGTGCGCACTCATCTCCGGAGCGAGATCGTAGGTCGCCACCCGCTGGGACGGGACGAGGCGGCGCTCCTCCCCCGGATAGGGAGGCTCGTATCCACCATTGAAGAAATACGTCACGTGCGGGTACTTCTCGGTCTCAGCGGTCCGAAACTGGGTGCGGCCTTGGTCGGCCAGGACTTCGGCCAGAATCCGCGCCAGGCTGAACGGTGGAAAGGCCTGCGGCATCGGAAAGGTCTGGTCGTACTGCGTCATCGTGACCGAGGCGAGGTGGGGGCGGGCTCCCAGGTCGAACTCCTCGAATCCGTCCACCGCCAGCGCGCTGACGATCTGGCGCATCCGATCGCTGCGGTAGTTGAAGAACAGGACGCCGTCGCCCTCCTGCATGATGCCGACCGGCTTCCCGTTCCGGTGGTGGACCAGCGGCCGGATGAATTCATCGGTCTCGCCCCGCTGGTAGGCGGCCTGCACCGCGAGCACCGGATGCTCCACCGGCGTGCCGGCCCCGTGCACCATCGCGTCATAGGCCAGCTTCGTCCGGTCCCAGCGGCGGTCGCGGTCCATCCCGAAGTACCGGCCGGTGAGCGACGCCACCTCCACCCGGGAGCCGGCGATCCGGCGCATGTCCAGGAGCAGCGTCCGCACCACCTCCGCCCCCAGCGTCGGCGCCGAGTCGCGCCCGTCCAGAAAGCCGTGGATGGCGATGGCGGGCACCCGGTGGCGGACTCCGAGCTCGACGCAGGCCAGGAGGTGCCGGTCGAGGGCGTGGACCCCTCCGGGACCCAGCAGCCCGACGAGGTGCAGCGTCCCCCCGGCCTGCCGCAGGCCGGCGCACAGCTCTACCAGCGGCGAAAGCTGATAGAATTCACCTGCCTGGATGCTTTGGGAGATACGGACCAGATCCTGGGGGACCACCCGGCCGGCACCGATGTTCAGGTGGCCGACCTCGCTGTTTCCCATCTGGCCTTCGGGGAGGCCGACGGCAAGGCCGCTCGCGTCGAGCAGGGTCCGCGGAAAGCTTCCCCAGAGCCGGTGCCAGACCGGGGTGGAAGCCAGCTCGATGGCGTTTCCTTCGCGCTCGCGCCGGTACCCCCAGCCGTCCAGAACCACCAGGACAACCCGGTTCCGGGGACTTCCGTTTGACATGGATCTCCGCGTGTTCTACAATGGCGCACTGTGAGTTACGCGCCGCAATCTAGTCCCGGCCACCGCTGGCTACCAGCCTGCGCGATGGCCGTGATGCTGCTTGCCGGACCCCTTGCCGCCCAGGAAGAACGGCGGCTGGAGGCCCCGGCAGATCTCCACCGCGATCCCGCCGGAACTCCCCTGGTTTCGCTTCCCGCCGGTGCCGCCGTCGAGGCCGGCAAGGCGGACGGGGACTGGCGCAAAGTCACCGTGGAGGGCTGGATCTTCCAGCCGTCCACCTCCCCGACCGAGCGCGAGGGCTTCGACCTCGTCGTCACCTCGGACGAGGGCGAGAACCTTCGCCGGGTTCCCAACGGACCGGTCGTCGGGCGGGCTCGTGAGGGCACCCTGCTCGAGCGGGTGGGCGAAAAGGGGAAGTGGTTCCGGGTCCGGCGGGACGGGTGGGTCCCCCGGAAGGCGGTGGCGGGCAGGACTGCGGCCAAGCCGGCGGCCGACACCAACCCACCTCCCCAGGGGCGCGCACAGCAGGGCCGCTCGCAGCAGGCCATGACCGCCCCGGCACCCGCACCGGCGCCCACCTCGTCCATCGAGGGTGTAGAGACGATCCGGGAGGCCGGCCTGAGCCGAATGGCGGACAGCGCGCCCACCTCCACATTGCCTGCCGGAACCCCGGCCCGCGTGGTGGGCCGCTCAGGCGAATGGGTCCGGGTTCAGATCGACGGCTGGCTGCGGGAGTCGGACGTCAAGCCTGCCGAGGCCGGCGTGCTGGCCGGGATCACGGCGGCCGAGGTCCGGGCATCGCCGGAGCGGTTCGTGGGACAGACGCTCGACTGGCGGCTCCAGGTGATCGCGGTGCAGCTCGCCGACGAGTTGCGGCCCGAGATGCCCGCCGACCAACCCTATCTCCTCACCCGAGGCCCGCTGCCCGAGCCCGGCTTCGTCTACGTCACCATTCCTCCGGAGCGCATCGCCGAGTTCCGGGCGCTCCCGCCGCTGCACGAGATGGTCATGCGGGTCACCCTGAAAGCGGCGCGCACCCGGTACCTTGCGACCCCGGTGGCCGAGCTGGTCTCCACGCTCGGGGCGTCCGAGGGAGGACGGTGAAGCGATGAACGACCTGCTCAAGCAACGGATCGCCCGCCTGCTCGACAACCTGAGCGACGAGCGCGGCTACCAGATCCTGGACTACATCGAGTTCCTCGACAGCAAGTACGCCGAGCGGGCGCGGCCGGGCGGGATCTTCGCGAAGATCACCGAGACCGTCGAAGACACGATGCGGGCCGGCAAGCTCCCGATCCAGGCGATCAGCGGCACCATGGGACTGGTGGACGGCGCCGCCAAGGTGATGAAAGGACTGGCCGCGGCCGGACAGGCCGTGGTGGACGAGGCGGTGAAGGCCGCCGAGGGCGCCTCGAAGCAGCCTCCGATCCCGGCGCCGCCCACGCCCAAACCCGGCTCCGAAGAATTGTCACCCTGAACGAAGTGAGGGGGGCCATGCCAGCCATCGCCCCCTTCGCGGAGCCTGCCCTGAGCGCAGCCGAAGGGCTCAGGGTGACATGGTGACATCCTTCCAAAAACCAGAACGCCGAGGAGATATGGCGGCTCCCACACAGGCCCCTCCAGCGACCACCCCACCCAGCGAGTTCATCCGCGGCATCGGGCCGCTGGCGGCGATCTCCCTGGTCGTCGGCTCGATGATCGGCTCCGGCATCTTCATCGTCTCGGCCGACATCAGCCGCCAGGTGTCGTCCTGGGGGCCCGGCGGTCTGCTGCTGGTCTGGATCGTCACCGGCCTCATCACCGTGGTGGGTGCGCTGGCCTACTCCGAGCTCGCGGCGATGATGCCGAAGGCGGGTGGGCAGTACGTCTTCCTGCGGGAGGGGCTCTCGCCCGCGGCGGGATTCCTCTACGGCTGGACCCTCTTCGCGGTCATTCAGACCGGCACGATCGCGGCGGTGGCGGTCGCCTTCGCCCGCTTCCTCAGCGTGTTGCTGCCGGCGGTGAGTCCCGACGTCTTCCTGCCGCTGGGCCAGATCCGCCTGCCCGGGGCGCCCGACGCGATCCAGCTCGGCCTCTCGCCCCAGCGCGTCGTCGCGATTCTCTCGATTCTCCTGCTGACCGCCATCAACGCCCGCGGCGTCACCCTCGGCGCGGCGATCCAGACGACGTTCACCGTCGCCAAGGTGGGCGCACTCGCGGTGCTGGTGCTTTTCGGCCTGACGCTCTTCCGCCAGCCGGACGTGGCCGCGGCGAACTTCTCCAGCTTCTGGGGCACCGGCGACTGGACCCTGGCGATGGTCCCGCTGGTCGGCGCGGCGATGGTCGGCTCGCTCTTCGCGAGCGACGCGTGGAACAACGTGACCTTCGCGGCAGCCGAGGTTCAGAATCCGAGCCGCAATCTTCCGATCGCGCTGGCGGTGGGCACCGGTATCGTGAGCCTGCTCTACGTGCTCACCAACGTGGCCTACCTGAACGTGCTGCCCTTCTACGGCGATCCGAGCGGCCCCGACGCGCTCTCCCGCGGGATCCAGCACGCGGCGCAGGACCGGGTGGGCACGGCGGCCATCGAGGTCGCGGTCGGCGCCGGCGCGGCGGCCTTCATGGCCATCGCCATTCTCCTGTCCACCTTCGGGTGCAACAACGGCCTCATTCTGGCCGGACCCCGGGTCTACTGGGCGATGGCGCGCGACCGCCTCTTCTTCGAGCGGGCGGGCCGCTTGCATCAGGAGTACCGCACGCCGGTCTTCGGACTCTGGGCCCAGGCGTTGTGGGCATCGGTCCTCTGCATCAGCGGCACTTACGGGCAGTTGCTGGACTACGTCATCTTCGCCGCGCTGGTCTTCTACTTCCTCACCACCCTCGCCCTGTTCCGCCTCCGGAAGCTGCGCCCGGATCTGCCGCGGCCGGTGAAGGCGTTCGGCTATCCGGTCCTCCCCGCGCTCTACCTGCTCGCGGTCGGCGCGCTGATGGTGATTCTCCTCTTCGAGAAGCCGCTGTACACCTGGCCGGGGCTCCTCATCGTGGCGAGCGGGATTCCGGCTTACCTGCTCTGGACGAGACGACGGAGCCGGTAGGGCGCGGTCGCTGCGCTTGCATTCGCCGGAACCCGGTCCTAGACTTCGAGATGGATCAGCCTGCCTTCGGCCTGCCAGATGCCCGTACCGGGCTCGGGCGGGCCGTTGTGCATCGGGACCGGACGCCGCGGCCGCCGCCGCCGCCCAAGAGCGCATGACCATCATCCGTCCCAAGACCGGCCTCACTTTCGACGACGTCCTCCTGGTACCGCGATACTCGGCGGTGCATCCGCGCGAGGTCTCGACCGTCAGCCGCTTCACCCGCACGATCTCCCTCAACATCCCGCTCGTCTCCGCCGCCATGGACACCGTCACCGAGGCCGACATGGCCATCGCGATGGCGCGTGCCGGCGGGATCGGCGTGCTCCACAAGAACATGACCCCGGAGCGTCAGGCCGCCGAAGTGGACAAGGTCAAGCGGAGCGAGAGCGGGATGATCCTCAATCCGATTACGCTCGGGCCCGACCGGCCGCTCCGGGAGGCGTACGTCCTGATGCGGCGGTTCAAGATCTCGGGTGTGCCGATCGTGGATGGCCAGGGGCGCCTGATCGGCATCATCACCAACCGCGATCTCCAGTTCGAGCGGAACCTGGAGCAGCCGATCCGGGAGGCGATGACGAAGGACAAGCTGGTCACGGCCCCTGTGGGCACCAGCCTGGACGACGCCGAGCGGATACTGGCCCAGCACCGCATCGAGAAGCTGCCGGTGGTGGACGGCCAGGGAATCCTCAAGGGACTGATCACTGTCAGGGACATCTTCAAGCGCCGTGAACACCCCAACGCGAACAAGGACCGGCACGGCCGGCTCCGGGTCGCGGCCGCGGTGGGCGGTGGATCGGACGCCGCCTCCCGCGCCCAGGGCCTCGTCGCCTCCGGTGTGGACGTGCTCGTGGTGGATTCGGCGCACGGCCACAGCGAGGGTGTGCTGAGTACCGTCTCCCAATTGCGGGAGGCGTTCCCCGACGTGCAGCTGGTCGCGGGGAACGTGGCCACCGAGGCCGGCGCGAGGGAGATGGTGCGGCGGGGGGTGGACGCGGTGAAAGTCGGGATCGGCCCCGGCAGCATCTGCACCACGCGCGTCGTCACCGGCGTCGGCGTGCCCCAGGTCACCGCGGTGCTGGACGCGGTGCGCGGCGCGGAGGACGTTCCGATCATCGCCGACGGCGGCATCAAGTACTCGGGCGATGTGGTGAAGGCGCTGGCCGCCGGCGCGTCCTCGGTGATGATGGGCTCGATGCTCGCGGGCACCGAGGAGAGCCCGGGCGAGTCGGTGCTCGCCGAAGGACGGCGGTACAAGATGATCCGCGGCATGGGCAGCCTCTCCGCCATGCAGGACGGGTCGGCCGACCGCTACTTCCAGGAAGGTGAGATGGCCCCGTCGAAGCTGGTCCCCGAGGGGATCGAGGGACGGGTGCCCTATAAGGGGCCGGTCGCCGACGTGCTCTTCCAGATGGTCGGCGGGCTCCGCAGCGGCATGGGTTATTGCGGGGTGTCCTCCATCCCGCAGCTCCAGTGTGAGGTCGAGATGCTGCAGATCACCAGCGCCGGCCTCCGCGAGTCGCATCCGCACGACGTCACGATCACGCGGGAAGCACCGAACTACAGTGCCTGAACAGCGTGAAAAGTGAAGAGTCTGTCGTTGGCCACAATACCTCCCCAACCCCAGGGCGTCCCATGAGCCTCTTCCGTCGCAAGGATGTGTCCGCGCTTCAGGCCGAGCTCGCCTCGGATCACGCCCTCAAGCGCGTGCTCGGGCCGGTCAACCTGGTCCTGCTGGGCATCGGCGCGGTCATCGGCGCGGGCATCTTCGTGTTGACGGGGCAGGCCGCCGCCAACTACGCCGGCCCGGGGATCGTGATCTCCTTCATCCTCGCCGGGACCGCCTGCGCCTTCGCCGGACTGTGCTACGCCGAATTCGCCGCCATGATCCCCATCGCCGGCTCCGCCTACACCTACGGCTACGCGACGCTGGGCGAGCTCTTCGCCTGGATCATCGGATGGGACCTGATTCTGGAGTACCTCTTCGCCGCCTCCACCGTCGCGGTGGGCTGGTCGGGATACGTGGTCTCGTTCCTCAAAGACCTCGGCATCACCATCCCTCCCGGATACACCTCCGCTCCCTACGTTCACACCACACCGACCGACGCCGGGATCAACATTTGGCGGCTCTTTACCGAGGGCTGGTCGTCCACCGGGGCGGTACTCAACGTGCCGGCGATGTTCATCGTGGGGCTGCTCACCGTTCTGCTGATCATCGGCATCAGCGAGTCGGCGACGTTCAACAACGTCGCGGTGATCGTCAAGGTCACGGTGGTGCTGCTGTTCATCGCCTTCGGCATCGGCTACATCAACGCCGACAACTGGACTCCGTTCGTCCCGCCGGCGGAGGGCCCCGGGAAGTACGGCTGGGACGGCATCGTCCG